>USDC01000178.1 GCA_900553435.1 uncultured Mycoplasmatota bacterium | reverse complement strand
CTTAGAATAAATCCGTATTTATATGCGTTTTCTTGCATCCATAAAAATTCCTTTGAAAATGCAAATTGTTCCATTATTCCGCCTTTACTTGATACATCA
The DNA here is from genome assembly GCA_900553435.1 of uncultured Mycoplasmatota bacterium. Lineage (GTDB taxonomy): Bacteria > Bacillota_I > Bacilli_A > RF39 > UBA660 > UMGS1611. The sequence continues at coordinate 1,927 of USDC01000178.1, read as the reverse complement.
ATACTTAAACCTAGTTCGTGTTCAGAGTGTCTAGGTCTTGCAGAGTATGTATCAGCTTTTTTCTTGCCATCTTTTTCTTTATATCTATTATATAAATTTTCTTGGTATTCTTTTGTTCTATAACCACTTACTACAGTAATTTCTAAGTTTTCCTTTTTCATATCATTAATCATTTTTTCTAAATCTTTAACAATTTTTTTGCTTACATAAATGTCTTTATATGTGTATTCTTTACTAAGTAAATAAGGTTCATTTAATTTATAGTATTTATTTACAAGTGTATTAAATTTAACATATTTTATTGTTTTAATATCAGTATAAAAAGAGTTATCTAATCCCATATTTACATATAATACTATTTTTTCTTTAGACATATTTTTATGTTTTAAAGAGAAATTCTTGTATCTTTCTTCATTTTCTTTTTCATATATTTTTATATCAGAAAAGATGCTTTTCTTTTCATTTTCTTTGGAATTTGTAATTATTATAATTAAAGATATTATTAAAAACATTAAACAAGAAACAACAATAATAATTTTTTTCATATGTTCTCCTTTTATATAAAAATATGTAAAAAAAAACATCTTTATGAAAAAGTAAATAATTAAATAAAAAGTAATTTTTAATAATTTAATTAATATATTTAGATAGGTGATTTAATGAAAAAAATAATATTTATTATTCTAACTTTATTTTTAGGTGTAATGAGTATAAATGCGGAAGATAATTTAACTCCAAAAGCTACTTCTTCAATTTTAATTGAAGCATCTACTGGTAAAGTTTTATATGAAAAAGATGCAGATAAAAAACTAGCACCAGCATCACTTACAAAAATAATGACGATGCTTTTAACGATGGAGTCACTAGAAAGTAGGAAAATAAATTATAATGATAAGGTACTTATAAGTAAGAATGCAGCTTCTATGGGTGGGAGTCAAATATTTATTGAGGCAAACTCAAGAGTAAGTGTAAAAGATTTAATTAGAGGTATATCAATCGCATCAGCTAATGATGCCGCCGTTGCATTGGCTGAAAAAATCGGAGGAACAGAGGCTAACTTCATTAATATGATGAACAATAAAGCAAAAGAATTAGGACTTAGTAATACCACATTTAAAAATCCACATGGATTAGATGAAGATGGACATATGACTACAGCTAGAGATTTAAGTATAATCGCAAAAGAACTTGTAAAACATGAAGATATACTTAAATTTACAAGTACTTATGAAGAATATATGACCAAACCAAATGGAGAAAAATTTTGGCTAGTTAATACAAATAATTTAATTAGGTTTTATGATGGAATGGATGGTTTAAAAACTGGGTATACTCCCAAAGCAGGTTATTGTTTAGTTGGAACTGCAAATAAAAATGATATGAGATTAATTAGTGTAGTAATGAATGAAAAAGAAAAAGAAGATAGAAGCAGTGAAACAATTGCATTAATGGAATATGGATATAGTTTATATGGTTCAGATATATTAATTAATAAAAATAAAAAACTAGGTAATATTTATATAAGCAACTCAAAAAATAGAGAATATCCGTTTTATTTAGAAGAAGATGTAAAATTAATTACTAAAAAAGGAAATGAAAAGGTAAATTATACTTATGAAATAAAACTTGAAAATAAAAAAGCTCCTTTAAAAAAAGGAGAAAAAGTTGGAACATTAATATTAAAGACTAAAGAAGGAACTAAAAACTACAATCTAATTGTAAAAGAAGAAATAAAAAAAGCTGGATATTTTAGATTACTATTAAATAACTTTAAAGATTTGGTTAGTGGAAATGTTTTTTAATTAATTTATCTTTTTAATTTTAAAAATTATAAATATAATAAAACTAATAATTACTAAAGCTAAATTTAATAATATTGGTAATATTTTATAAATTGCATTAGAGATTAAATAGTTTTCTTCTAAAA
>USDC01000177.1 GCA_900553435.1 uncultured Mycoplasmatota bacterium | reverse complement strand
AAATGTTTAATATAAGAAAAGAAAGATTATTAGGAATTAATAAGTTAAAAGAAAATTATAAAATTAAACAAGATGATATTATAAAAATAAAATAGCCCAGCGGCTATTTTTAACTATATTTTTTTAAAAATCTACAAACATAGTATAATATTGACAAAAAAAATACAAAAATGGTATTATAGTGCCCATTAACAAAAGGGGTGAAATAATGGAAGATAAAAGCATTACAGTAGCAGAAGAAAAATTACAATCATTTCTTAAGACATTATTAAAACTTATGGGTAAAGAAATAGCTTTACCATCTAATTACCATTTTAGTATTAATCAGATTGTTGATGATGATGAAGATAGTTATTTATATCATGTTCAATATGGTTTTCCACAATCTGGAGGTGTTAGTTTAAACTTCAAATACTCTCCATATGAGGGAACACTTAGAATCAAAGAATATAGTGTCTTTGCACCAAGACCAGAGGATAATATAACTAGCTCTTCTTTTGCATCGATAACCGCTAATCAAGAGGTTAAAGATATTCCAGGATTAGGTATTTCTTTTGAGTTTGGTATAGATATTAATACTGAGGAATATAAAACTTTAGAAGAAATTAATAAAAATCCTAATGCTTTAGATATGCTGACAGATGCAATAACAAATTTAAATCAAGCAAAAATTTTAGGGGAATGTAGAGAAAATGTTCCTTTAGGTAGCACCCACATTCCAGTAACTAATAGTGTTATAAGAAAAGAAAAACAAATGTAAAATGATGTTTCAAAATTGTATGAAGTCGTTGACAAATAAGTGAAATTACTTGTTTGTCTTTTTTATTATAAAATGCTTAAGTATAAACACAACGTTTTTGTTATATTTTAATATATTTTTAAAAAGACTGTTGACTAAATTCGTCAACAGCTTAATACTTATTTTTTATCTATACATAATTCGTTTAAAGATTCTGTTTCAATTGTAACATGTAAAATATTAAAATTCTTAAGTTCTTTTTTTATATTATCTTTTATTCTTTTAGTCGATTTTATATCAACTACCGCATGTAAAGTAGCTGAATTTATGTTTCCATCAATACTCCAAATATGCACATGATGTATATCTTTTACATGAGGAATTTTAAGTAAAGATTTTTTTACTTCATCTAAGTTTATTCCTTTTGGAGTTTTCTCTAAAAACACTTCCATTATTTCTTTAGCATTTCCTAAAGCAGTTATAAGTATGAAAACAGAAAGTCCAATTGACATTATAGGGTCAATTATAACTAAACCAGTAAACCTTATAACTAAAGCACCAACAAGAACTACTACCCAACCAAGTACATCTTCTAACATATGAAGATTAACTGATTTTTGATTTAAAGAATTACCCTCTTTCGTAAAATAAACAGCAATTAAATTCACAACAATCCCAAATATTGCAAAAATAAGCATACCATCATAATTTATTGATACTGGATTAAATAATCTGATTATTGAACTATAAATTATAAATATTGAAGCAATAATTAAAATCAAAGTAGTTATAATTGCGCCTAAATTAGAAAATCTTAAATAACCATATGTATATTTTTTATCTGGTTTCTTTTTACTAATACGTTCTAAAATATATGAAAAACCAATACTAACAGCATCTCCAAAATCATGAACTGCATCACTAATTATCGCAACACTATTTGTAAAAAGTCCACCAAAAAGTTCAAAAATAGAAAAAGCAAAATTTAATAAAAATGCTTTTAATATATTACTTTCTGTTTTCATACTACTTCACCCTGAAAATTATTTTAACATGTAAATATGTAAATTAAAAGAAAAAATTAAATCAATTAAAAAAAGCCTATGGTAAAGGAATTGCACCAATTCAAGTTCCTATCATGGATCATGATAAAATGATAGGTTATATTAACGTAGCTAAAATGGAAGGTCGTATTTTTAAAGGAGAACATACAGAACCTTTCCCTATTCCTGAAGATATGATGGATGAAGTTATGCCTGTCAAAGAAATGATTGATGAAGCTGTCGCTAATACAAATG
>USDC01000176.1 GCA_900553435.1 uncultured Mycoplasmatota bacterium | reverse complement strand
GCTTTGTATAAATCTAGAAAAATAACAAAAGCTAAAAAAGATAATTTATTATTTGAAGAAGATATAAATAAATATGAAGTTAGAAAAAAATTTATAAATAGAAACTTAGTTGATACTAGATATGCTTCTAGAAAAATTTTAAATGACCTAACAATGTATTTTAACGCAAATGAAATACCTACTGTGGTTCATACAGTTAGAGGAAGTTTTACTGATATTTTTAGAAAGAAAAGTGGTTTAGAAAAGAATAGGGATGTTTATAAACATCATGCAGTAGATGCTTTAATAATAGCTGGTTTAAAAAAAATGAATTTAGTTGATAGTATGTTAAAAGTTTCACTGTTTAAAGATAATGAAAGCAATGAAATTTATAGGGTTGATAGAGAAACTGGAGAAATAATTACTAAAGATAATGAAAGTGAATTTTTAGATGAAAAATTTTTGGATTTCATTTCTAAACTAAATAGAGTAGAAATAAAATATTCTCATAAAGTAGATAGAAAATATAATAGAAGTATTAGTAAACAAACTATTTATTCTATTCACAATGTGGATGGTACTTATTGGATTTTAGGTAAATGTAAAGATATTTATTCTGATGAAGGAATAAAGATTGCTGATCTGTTTAAAAAAGGTGTAGCTGAATATAAGTTGCTTATGTATAAAGCGGATATTGAAACTTTTAAGAAATTGGAAGAAGTTGTACAAAAATTTAAAAATAGCAAGAATCCATTTAAAGAATATTTAGATCAAAGTGGAGAATACATAACAAAGTATTCCAAATCAAAAAAAGCACCTATTATAAAACAAATTAGATATTTAGACGAAAAACTTGGTAAATGTATCGATATTTCACATAATTATAATATTAAAAAAGATAATAAAGTTGTATTATTATCATTAAATCCTTATAGAATTGATTTATATAAAACTAAGAATAATAAATTTGTCTTTATACAAATTTATCAACATCATATAAAACAAAAAAATGGTAAAGTATTTATACCAAATGAAATTTATAATTCTTTGTTAGATGAAAGAGGAATAACTAATGAAGATAAATTTATGTTTAGTATTTATAAAAATGAAGTCTTAAAGATTTCACCATTCGATGAAGAAAAAACATATGATGGAAAAATATTATATGCGGGAGTACATAATTTAGAAAGTGCATTAATTAATTATAAGTTTATTGATGCTAGTAAAATTGTAGTAGAGAAAAAAGAATTAACAAGACAATATATTAACATTAAAAACTTAGATTCTATAAAGAAAGTTAATGTAGATGTTTTAGGAAATGAATATGTTTTAAATAATGAAGAGTCTAAACCACAACTAATATTAAAATAATATTGAAATATAAAAAAATATATGTTATTATTAATTTGTGATTGACGAATCACTGTATAGCAAAAGTTTTGAGAATCTATCAAAACAAGGCTTTATGCCGAAAGCGGGACTCTTTATAGAGTCTCTTTTTTTGCATATGAGTTGGAGAGTATTATATATTGAAGAATCAGATTATTTAAATTTATATTTAGATAATCTTAAAATAAAAAAAGGGATACCGCTGCCCGAAAGCAGCCGGTATCCCTTTAGACTTATTTGCCTTACAAAACCATGCGCGGCAAAGTTCCCTTACAACGGCAGGTCATCCCGGTCTCCGTCAATCACGTCGTTGCTGGAGATCTCAAAATGGGCGCCGTTTTCACGAGTGTCGTAACCGGAGCCGTCATCATAGAGGGAGTCCGGGTCGGCATTGCTGAGCGTATCCGCACGCTGCTTGAGCATTTCCTTAATTTGTGTGCGGAAGTCGGTCGTATATGCCTTGATTTTAGCGAGCTGTTCCCCGGTGAAGTCATAGACCTTTCGGAAGGTAGCAACGCTGTAAAGATTGCTTCCGTTTTCCACTCGTTTCAGTCCGATCTGCACCACGCTGGCGTAGGTAGGACGGCGGCGGGTCACGAAAGAGGCGTTGATAAAATCGGAATAAGGCCGCAGACTGGTTGGCGGGAGCGCAAGCAGAACCGGCATATATTCCCCGTCACGGAGGATATACAG
>USDC01000175.1 GCA_900553435.1 uncultured Mycoplasmatota bacterium | reverse complement strand
TTAGAAAAAAAGATAATGATACTTGAGGTTGAATTAAAAAGAAAAATAGTTGACTTAGAAATAAATAAAATGTTCGCACCAGAAGAAGAACTAGTAGAAAATAGAAATAAAAGTAGATAAAATAAAACTTTTATGTTATAATCACTTAAGTGATCCGCTGTTAATATTAAAAATTATCTCTAAAAATATTATTATGATCAACATTAGAAAAAAGGAGGAAGAGATACTTATGACATTAATGGATAAAATTAATAAAAAACAATTAAATCCAAATGTACCTGAATTTAGAGTAGGAAACACAGTAAAAGTAGATGTAAAAATCATCGAAGGAAAAAGAGAAAGAATTCAAAGTTTTGAAGGTGTAGTTACATCTAGAAAAGGAAGCGGAGTTAATGAAACTTTCACAGTTAGAAAGAAAAGCGGAAATGTTGGTATCAACAGAGTATTTCCACTTCATTCTCCAAAAATTGATAAAATTACTGTAGTTAAAAAAGGTAAAGCTAGAAGAGCTAAACTTAACTTCTTAAAGAAAGTTAAGGGACAATACAAATTTAAAGAAGGAAAGTAAAGAAATTTAGTACATTTTGTACTGATTTTTTTTATTTAAAAAAAGGAAATTTACAAAAGATAAAAAACTAGATATAATAAAATAAGAAAGATAAAAGGTAAGTGATTTAGATGAAATTAAGGAAAATTTTTCATAAAAATAATAAAAAAGAAACTATAAACAAAAATGAAATCTTAACACTTATAAAAAACAATCAAAAAAACATTATAATATCACTACTTATATTTACTTTTTTAACTATAGGACTTTTATTTTTTATTCAAATGAACACTTCGCTTGCAACAGATATGAGTACAAGAATAGAAACAGAAGATATAACAACAAATAGTAAATCAAAAATAAATTTTTCAAATGATGAGGATTATATATATTTTAATACACAACTATTAAATAAAATTGAAGAAGAAACTTTGTATACAACAGTTAAAGCAAACATAAGTAAAGTTTGGCCTGAGGCAAGAGGCAAAGATGTGAGAGTATTATTAGAAAGAAGCACAGATGACCGAGCATATACAACAGTTAGTGAAAAGGAAATAACATTAAATGGAAACGAAATATTAATAAGTGAACAAGCACAAAACACAAGCATTATGTATTATCGTGCATCTATAAAATTAGATGGAACAAGAGTAAAAGTAACAGAAAGAAATATTGATCTTGCTTTAAATGTCGAAACTGACATAAAATATAATTTTGAATTTGAAGAAAAACAACAAGAATTTGTAACACCAATAACTGGAGAATATAGAATAGAACTGTGGGGAGCAGCAGGAAACTATTATCCTAACAATATGAAAGATGAAGTAGGAAAAGGTGCATATACTGCAGGAACAATAAGACTAGAAGAAGACCAAAAATTATTTATATACACAGGAAAAAATGCAACAGATGAAGGGAACTTTTATACTGCAGCATTTAATGCGGGAAGTACTGCTAAAGGTAAAGATAGAACAGATGAATATGGACACAACTCTTCATCTGGAGGAGGAGCTACAGATGTAAGGCTAGTAAGCGGAGAATGGAATAATACTGCATCTTTACGATCAAGAATAATGGTTGCTGCCGGCGGTGGTGGAACTCATTATTATTTATCAACAGATGATAGAGTAATAGTAAAAGGAGAAGGTGGAGCAGCTGGAGGTTTGATAGGATATCGTGGATATCAAATGAGTGTTAAATATCCTTATAGTTTCAGTTGGACATTTACTGAATATGATAATAAAGTACATACTGTGACTACTTTGAATACACCTTATTCTTATACTGGTGGAGGATCTCAAAAAACAGGAGGATCTGCTAATGTTTGTAAAATTGATTCTTCTTGTTCAAATGACGCTGTTGGAAAAACGGCTTCCTTTGGAATAGGAGGAAGTGGAGCAAACCGTACTGGAGGAGCCGGAGGAGGCGGTGGCTATTATGGTGGAGGAGGCGGTGGCCAATCATATGCTGATAATAGACCAGATAGTGGACTCTGCCATTCTACAGGTGCTGGAGGTTCATCATATATTTCAGGGCACACTGGAAGTAT
>USDC01000174.1 GCA_900553435.1 uncultured Mycoplasmatota bacterium | reverse complement strand
GAAACAGATTAGGAACAGAAGTAATAACATCAAAGTATAAAGAAAATAATAGTGATGGTTTAATCAAACTAAATCAACCAGAAACAGAGCAAACACCAGCTTTGGTTGAATATAGATATAGTGGAAGTAATGAAGAAGTAAAAAACTATGTAGAGTTTAATAATGAAATATGGAGAATCATCGGAGTATCTCCAGTAGATGATGGAACAGGAAAGTATGAAGAAAGACTAAAGATAATAAGAGAGGAAAGTATAGGAGATTACGCATGGGATACAAGTGAAGCTTCTGTTAATGATGGTTGGGGTATCAGCCAATGGGGAGAGTCTGGCTCTTACGAGGGAGCAGACCTAATGAGACTGTTAAATCCAGGCTATGAAAATGAAAGTATAAATAACAGTTTATATTATAATAGAACAAACGGTAAGTGTTATAATAATAGAAATAATGTTTCAACCTCATGTGATTTTAGTAGTACTGGATTAACTAGTGATGCAAAGAGTATGATAGATACAGTTAAGTATTATACTGGTACAGTTGGTAAAGGTTATTATAATGTTGATACAAATACAGCTTATAAAAAAGAAAGAGGATTTTTTTCTTTTGATTTACCAGTAGATAATGTAGAAAGAAAGGACTTTTGGATAGGGAAAGTCGGGTTAATGAATATGAGTGATTATGGATATGCAAGTAATGTTTGTTATAATAATGTATTATTAAATGACTTTGATAATGAACAAGACTATAGATTAGAAAAATGTAAAAATTCAAATTGGATATATAATAGTGATGAAATATATACAATTAATCCATATTACAGCACAGAGTTCTTAAATAATGTTAGAACAGTTGATGGCTACGGTCAAGTTGATGCATTTTTTGCTGGCTATCATAGAGGTGTAAGACCTGTTGTTTATTTAAAACCAGAAGTAAAAATTATAAATGGAACAGGAGAAAAAGAAAGTCCATTTTATTTGAAACTTAATTAAAGAAAATTTAAAGTTTTACTTTATTTTTTCTTTTATTTTATCTTTTTAAATTCTTTAAATTTTGTTATAATATTTTGAGTGAGTTGGTATTATGGATTTGAAATTTAAAGTAATAAAAGAAGATAAAAATAGTAATGCTAGAACCGGAGAATTCGAAACAAAATATGGTAAATGTATAACTCCGATGTTTATGCCAGTTGGAACCTGTGCGACTGTTAAGACTCTTTCTCCAGAAGAACTTAAAAGTGTTAATGCACAAGTTATATTATCTAATACGTATCATTTATGGTTAAGACCCGGAGAAGATATTATTAAAGCTGCTGGTGGACTTCATAAATTTATGAATTACTATAATGGGCCAATTTTAACAGATAGTGGAGGTTTTCAGGTTTTCTCCCTTGCAAGGCCTAAAGATATTACTGAAGAAGGTGTAAAATTTAAAAGTCATTTAAATGGGGAAAGCTTGTTTTTAACTCCTGAGAAATCTATTCAAATTCAAAATGCTCTTGGTAGTGATATAATTATGAGTTTTGATGAATGTCCTAGTTATCCTGTAACTCATGAATATATGAAAGAAAGTGTAGAAAGAACACTTAGATGGGCAAAACGAGGAAAAGAAGCTCATTCCTGTAGTGAGAGTCAAGCTTTATTTGGAATTGTTCAAGGCGGCATATTTGAAGATTTAAGAAAGTTTAGTGCACTAGAGACAGTAAAACTTGACTTTGATGGATATAGTATTGGTGGGGTAGCTGTTGGAGCTGGAGCTGAAGTAAGTGAAGTTAAAAATAAAATGGTAGAATATGCTATTAAGTATTTACCTAAAGACAAACTAAGATATTTAATGGGAGTTGGAGAACCACTTGATATAATTGACGGAGTAATTCGTGGAGTAGATATCTTTGATTGTGTTATACCAACTCGTCTTGCAAGACATGGTAATGCTTTTACAAAACACGGTAAAATCAACTTAAAAAACGCTAAATATAAAAATGATTTTACCCATTTAGATGAGTGTGATTGTTATACTTGTAAGAATTATACAAAAGCTTATATAAGACATCTAGTAACCTCTAATGAAATATTAGGTTTTAGATTATTAAGTATTCATAATATACGTTTTTT
>USDC01000173.1 GCA_900553435.1 uncultured Mycoplasmatota bacterium | reverse complement strand
TCAGCTGGTTAGAGCGCACGCCTGATAAGCGTGAGGTCGATGGTTCAAGTCCATTCAGGCCCACCATTTATTTGTTTTCGGCCCGTTGGTGAAATGGTTAACACACACGCCTTTCACGCGTGCATTCACGGGTTCAAATCCCGTACGGGTCACCATTTAGATAATAAACAACGTAAATACGTTGTTTTTCTTATATTAAACACACCACAGGCCCACTTTTTCGTTTCAATTTATTAAATGATAAATAAAAAAAAGTAAAGCTTACGCACAAATACGTAAGCTTTAACTATCTAAAACTATCTTTAATCTTCTTGTTCCAGCAGCAACACTTTCTTCTTTTTTTATCCTAACTTTTCCTATCATAGAAGTGTTTTCTACATGTGGACCACCACATATTTCCTTTGAAATATCACCTATAAAATATACTGTAACAATATCATTATATCTATCTGTAAAAACTCCTTCAGCTCCTATTTCTTTTGCTTTTTCAAGTGACATTTCTTCTTTCGTTACTGGTAAATTAGAAGAAATTATCTCATTTATTCTACTTACTAACCTTTCCTTTTCCTCTTCTGTCATTTTATGATCTAAATTAAAATCAAACCTTAATCTCTCAGGAGTAATATTTTGTCCTTTTTGAATTGTATCTTTACCAAACATCTCTTTTAAAACAGCAAGTAAGATGTGAGCGACTGTATGATATTTTACTGAATTTTCTGATGAATCAATAAGTCCACCTTTAAATTCACCAGAAGAAGTTGTTTTGCTTTTTTCTTTGTGTTCCTTAAACTTTTCATTAAAACCATCTATATCTACTTCTAAACCATCCTCTTTGGCAAGTTCTAAAGTCATTTCAATTGGAAAACCAAATGTATCAAAAAGTTTAAATGCACTAGCTCCATCAATTACTGAACTATTCAAGTTTTTTGTTATTTTTTTATACATCTTCATTCCAGAATGTATAGTATTTTTAAACTTTTTATACTCTAATTCTAACTCAGTATAAATATGCTTTTTGTTTTTATCAAGTTCTGGATAAGTCTCCTTAAAATCTTCTATTACAACATCTGCTAGTTCATTTAAAATATAATCATTTACATATAACATATTAATGTATCTAATAGCTCTTCTTATTAGTCTTCTTAAAACATATCCAGCTCCAACATTTGTTGGTTTTAACAAAACATCTTCACTTAAAATAAATGTACTTGTTCTTATATGATCCATTATTATTCTAAATTCTTTTTTATTCTCTTCATATTTTTTATTACTTAAAATTTCTAACTTTTGTTTTAAATTTTCAAAAATTTCTGTATCATATACACTTTCTTTACCATTTAATACAGTAATAACTCTTTCAACACCCATACCTGTATCTACATTTTTACTATCAAGTTTAGTATATTCTTTATCATGTACTTTATATTCCATAAATACATCATTCCAAATTTCTAAAAACTTACCACAATTGCAAGATGGATTACAATTCTTATTACATTTATCTACTCCTGTATCATAAAACATTTCAGTATCTGGTCCACATGGTCCCTCACCAGTTCCCATTTCCCACCAGTTATCATCAGCACCTAAATAATATATATTACTCTCATCTACCCCGTTTTGTTTCCAGTATGAAAAACTTTCTAAATCCTTGGGTGCGTGCTCACTTCCACCAAAAACAGTAAAAGAAAGACTTTCTTTAGGTATCCCTAAATATTTCTCATCAGTTAAGAATTCATAACTCCATTTTATAGCTTCCTCTTTGAAATAATCGCCTAAACTCCAATTCCCTAACATTTCAAAAAAAGTTAAATGAGAATTATCTCCTACCTCATCAATATCACTTGTTCTAAGACACTTTTGTAAACTTACTAATCTTTTACTACCAGTAGGATGTTTTTTCCCAAGTAAATATGGAGCAATTGGTTGCATGCCAGCAGAAGTAAAAAGAACAGAGTTATCATTCTCAGGTATTAAAGAAGCACTTGAAAGCAATGTATGATTTCTTTCAGTAAAGTATTTAATATACTTCTCTATCAATTCTTTTCTTGTAATTTTTTTCATTTTTCTTCCTCCTTAAAAACAAAAAAGAATGGCAAGGAGTGCTTATGCACGGTACCATCCTTTATTAACTTAATT
>USDC01000172.1 GCA_900553435.1 uncultured Mycoplasmatota bacterium | reverse complement strand
ATTAGTTTCAATATTTCCTTCTTCTGTTTCTAGTATTACACTTATATTTTTATTTTCTTTTTCTTCTTCTTTTTTAAAAGTAAAAAAAGAAATAAATACTAAACTAAATATTATTAAAATAACAATTACTTTCTTCATAAAATCACCAAAAAACTACAGTTTCCTGTAGTCTAGTTTAATAAAGTCTACCCCCCCCGCAATTGACATTTGGTTGGCGTTTTTGATACTTTTTAGTTCTTTATTTTTTGACAAACTAATTAAAATAAGGTATAATTATTTAGTCAATTTCTTGTACTTTTTTTAAAAATTTGAAAGGAGAAAAATGAAATCAACAAACACAGAAGACACTAAAGTTTTCGCTTTAGGTGGTCTAGGTGAGGTTGGTAAAAATATGTATGTTTTCATGCATAAAGATGAAATCATAGTAGTTGATGCTGGGGTAATGTTTCCCGAAGATGAACTTTTAGGTATCGACTATGTACTTGCTGACCACACTTTTTTAAAACAAAATGAAAAAAAGATAAAAGCTTTAATCATTACTCACGGACATGAAGACCATATTGGAGGTATACCATTTTTAATAAATGAAGTAAATATCCCTGTAATATATGCACCTAATATTGCATGTGAGTTAATTAAGAAAAAGCTTGCTGATAGAAGTTTAGGATATAAAAATTTAAAAGTATATAATGAAGATACAATTATTAAAACAAAATATTTTAAAATTGAATTTTTTACAACAACTCACTCTATCCCAGATTCATTTGGTATGGCTATTACTACTCCAAACGGAGTTGTTGTTGAAACAGGAGATTTTAAATTTGATTTAACACCAATTGGTCCTATGGCAAATTTACAAAAAATGGCTAAAATTGGAAGTGAGGGTGTTACCCTACTTATGAGCGATAGTACTAATGCTTTAACACCAGGTTTTTCAAAAAGTGAATCAACCGTCGATGAAGCTTTAGGAGAAATATTTGCTAAAAGCCGTGGAAGAATAATTGTAGCTACATTCGCAAGTAATATTTATAGATTGACACATATAATAGAAACATGCAAAAAAAATAATAGAAAAATTGCTACATTTGGAAGAAGTATGAGAAATAATATTGAAATTGCTTTAGAATGTGGTTACATTAAAGATGATGGAATTTTTATAACCAGTGATGAAGCTAATCGCCTACCGTCACATGAAGTATGTTTACTTTGTACAGGAAGCCAAGGAGAACCACTTGCTGCGTTATCTAGAATAGCTAACGGAACTGATAAACACATTAAACTTCAACAAAACGACATAATTGTATTTAGTTCTTCACCAATTCCTGGTAATGCTATGAGTATAAATAGAGTTATAAACAAACTATACTTAAAAGGTACAAAAGTTTATACCAATACAGAACTTTCTGAAATTCATACAAGTGGACACGCTAAAGAGGAAGATTTAAAACTATTACTTAGAATTATAAAACCAAAATATTTTATGCCTATGCATGGTGAATATCGTATGTTAAAAGCACATGCTGATTTAGGAGTATTATGTGACATTCCAAAAGAAAATACTTTTGTATTAAAAAATGGAGATGTACTTAGCTTACAAAATGGAAAAGTATTTAAAAGTTCTTCTTTTCCTGTTAATGACATATATGTGGATGGTAATAGAATTGGAGATATTGGCGCAGTTATTATAAAAGACAGAAAAATGATGAGTACTGATGGAGTATTAGTTGTAATTTTAAATATCGATTTAAAAGCAAAAAAACTTTTACTTGAACCAAACATCACAACAAGAGGGTTTATTATAGTAAATGAAAATCAAGAATTAATTAAAAATTTACAAGATAAAGTTAAAAATATCACTTTAAAAGAACTAAAGAATAATAATTTTAATTATACTGATTTAAAAAATCTTATTATATTAGAATTAAACTCATATATAATAGAATTAACTGGTAGAAGACCAATAATATTACCAATGATTTTAGAGGCAAATAAAAATAATTGATAGAATTAATTTTCTATCTTTTTTTGTGAATTTTTTTTGATTAATTTTTACAAATATATTAAAATGATAATAAAGAGGTGCGTATATGAAACATAAAAAAACTATAATTTTTTTACTAATAATATATTTAATATTACTT
>USDC01000171.1 GCA_900553435.1 uncultured Mycoplasmatota bacterium | reverse complement strand
GTATTTTTCCCATTAGTAGAAACTATAAGGAAAAGCATTAATAAAAAGAAAGCAAAATAACACGATAAAAGTATTATTGCTCTTTTCTTTTTTTCTTCTGGAGCTAAAACATTTTTTTCTTTTTTATCTTTTCTATACTCTTTTAACTTTTTAAACATATACTTATCCTACTTTCTTACCAATTAACTCTTCTTTTTTTACACCATTTAAGTAATCCTTAACATCCATTTCTTTTTTACCACTTGGTTTGATTTTTGTTATTTCAATATCATAATCTTCTGTTGAAATTGCAATAAAATCTTTCCCTATTCTTGTTATTATTCCTGGAGTCATTGACTTTTCATTACTTTTTCTAGCTTTTAAAACTTTAATAGTATTGTTATCTAATAGAAAATAAGAAATAGGAAACGGATATAAACCTCTAATTTGATTATAAACATTAACAACACTTGTATTAAAATTAATTTTTTCTTCCTCACGTGTAATGTTGTATGCATAAGTCACTTCTTTTTCATCTTGTTTTATTCTTTTGTTTGTTCTATCAAAAATTGATGGTAAAACTTGAAGTAGTAAATCTCTACCAATTATGGAAAGTTTATCATGAAGTATTCCTGCATCATAATCATTTTTTATTTCTATTTTTTTACTATCAATAATGTCTCCAGCGTCCATTTTTTCATCCATGTACATTATAGTCACACCAGTTTCTTTATATCCATAAATGATTGCTTTATGTATAGGAGCTCCACCTCTTAACTTTGGCAATATTGAAGCATGAACATTAATTGCACCATACGAGCAAAGATTTAAAACTTCTTTAGGAATTATTTGACCATAAGCACAAGTGATAATTATATCTGATTCTACTTCTTTTAATTTATTATAATCTTCTCTAATTTTAGCTGGTTGAAAAACTTCAATATTATTTTTTAAAGCTATTTCTTTTACAGGAGAATATTTTAATATTTGTTTTCTTCCTACTTTTTTATCTGGTTGAGTAACAACAAGTACTACGTTTGTTTCTTTTATTAATCCCTCTAAAACTGGTACTGAAAAATCAGGAGTTCCCATAAATATTACTTTTTTGTCTTTCATTCTTACCTAATTTCTATTGTTGATGCGTCCACTAATGTTTTCTCAGCATCATACATAATTTCTTCAATTATTTGTGAGGTAGATGCCTCTTTGTTAACCATACTTACTATTTGTCCACTCATAAGAGAACCTGTTTCTACATCTCCAGCTACTGCTTTTTTTAAAGCACCTAAAGTGAAGTGTTCTAACTCTTCTTTTGTTTTACCTGATTTTTCTTCTCTAATATATTCTTCTGTCATTTTATTTGGAAGACATCTTACTGGAATACCAATATTTCTACCTGTAACAACTGTTTCAGTTGCGTTTTTTATAGCTTCTTTATAATTTTTATCTATATTACAATCAGTAGATAATAAAAATCTAGTTCCCATTTGTACACCACTTGCTCCTAATAAAAGCATTGCAGCCAAACCTTTTCCATCATATATTCCACCAGCAGCTACTACTGGAATATTAACACTAGCAACAACTGATTGAACTAAAGGAAGTGTTGAGTTTTCTCCGATGTGTCCACCAGCTTCTGTTCCCTCAGCAATTAAAGCATCAGCACCTAAACTCTCCATTTTAACTGCATGTTTAACACTAGCAATAACGGGAATTACTTTTATTCCAAGTTCTTTAAATTCACCAATAAAATCTTTAGGAGAGCCTGCTCCTGTAGTAACAACAGTTGGTTTTTCTTCCATAACTACTTTAATAAGTTCATCTTTATTTGGTGCCTTAAGCATTAAATTAACACCAAATGGTTTATCAGTTAACTTTTTACATTTTTTAATTTCTTCTCGCAGTTTATCTGCACTCATGCCCCCACTTGCGATTATCCCTAATCCACCAGCATTTGATACACTTGATGCAAGCTCAGCATCAGCTATATTTGCCATAGCTCCTTGAATAATAGGATATTTAATATTTAATAACTTACATATTTTATTCATATACTTTCACCCATTTTAATTATACAAAAAAACTAGAAATTATACAATATGCATAACTCTAGTTAACTTATTCTTTTCCAAATATAGACAGTTATATAAGGATTTAGTATAGACTGGCTACTACTTAAATTACTGTTTG
>USDC01000170.1 GCA_900553435.1 uncultured Mycoplasmatota bacterium | reverse complement strand
TCAAGGTACTATAAGGAATAGGATTAAATTTATTTATGGTTTTGACCCCAACATCTAAATATGAGTTTATTGCAAGAACTTAGTATGGAAATTCTGGAATTAGCGTGTAAGAAAGAAGGTAAAAGCAATGAAAAAGAATAGCTCATCATTTTTTTTGTATTTTTCAGCAATAATTATTATGATTATTACTGCATTTTTTCAAAATAAAGTAATTAGTAGCATTTTAGTTTTGACTTTTTTGCTCGGAGCAGCGACTTTTCTTCTGAAAAATAAAACATTTTTAACAAGTTTACCAGAGGATAATCCTAAGAATAAAACAGTAAAAAAAACATTAATTTTTTGTATAATAATTATATTATTTGGTGGAGTAGGCATTGTGCTGAGTGAACAAAACTTATTCACAGAAGTTACAGAAAAGATATATGCTTCTGGTTTAGTTGTAATTATTATGGTATGGTTTGGAAATATAGCTGGAAAATTACCATTCAACAGAAACCTTGGTTTGAGATTACCATGGACTATTGCAGACGAAGAAACTTGGATTGTTGCCCATAGAATATTGGAATATAGTGCTTTACCGCTTGTTGTTATCTACATTGCATTAATACCATTTGTTAATAATAGAACGCTTACTATGATTGTTTTGCTATGTTGGATAGCGTTACCAGGGTTTTTTTCATATTTATTTTATCGGAAGAAATTTAAAAAATAATATATGATGGAGAAACAGAAATGCTTAAATATGTATTAAAACAGTTTTTTAACAACAAAAAATCATTTATCCTTATTGTAATATTATTGATTACTTTTATAATTACATCTATTTCTCCTTATTTGACCGGACTTTTTGTTGATTTTTTAATTAGCAATAAAAATAGACAATTAGTCGTATATTTGTCTATTCTGATTATGGTAATTGGTATTATGGGAATTTTACTTTCCTATTTAAAAAATATTATGACAGTAAAGATAACTAGCAAAGTATCTTTTGATATGCTTAGTGACATTACTCAATATTTTGAAAGAGTGCGGTTGGAAATAGTAGAGAAAAATGATCCTATTTATGTGACACAACAGATTAACACAGATGTAAATGTGCTTTCAGGATTTGTTATAGCAAATTTTGTTTCTATTCCATTAAATATGATTTTAGCTATAGCTATTGTATGCTTATATTGCTCTATAAGTAAGATATTATTGCTGCTAATGGTTTTACTAATAGTTCCATATATTTTGTTGTATTTTTATATGCATGCTCCATTATATAAAAGCTTTCTTGAAAAAAAAGAAGCTGATAGTACTTTTTTTAGTCGGTTTAGTTCTCAGATAAAACAAATTTTTAATATACAGTTACACTCTCTTTATAAAGCTAGTGAAAAAGAGTTAAAATATGCTTTTGAAAAATTTTTACCAGTGCTTGTGAAAACAAAAAAAATAGAATATATTTTTTCCTCAATTGACAATGTCATATCAACAATTTTTCAATCAATAATGTTCGTTGTTGGTGGAATTAGTATCATTGATGGAAAAATGACTATTGGTCAGTTTACTATGGTAAATACGTATTTTGGTATATTTTTAAAAGTAGTTAAATATTACATTAATTTTTGTAAAGATTTACAAGATGCAAAGGCCTCATATGCACGTATTTTAAAAATTAAAAATTATGAATCAATTGAAAATGGAAAGATAGAAATAGAAAATATAAAATCGGTAGGTGCTAAAAATATCAAATTTTCTTATCATACTGACAAAAAAACTAATGTTGTTTTTAATGGATTTACTTATGAATTTTTTGAAAATAATATATATTCAGTTGTAGGACAGATAAACTATCATTTCATATTATACAGAACAAATGTTTGTTTGTCGAGGCTTTACTTGAATATTTTTCAAATATTTTTTGAATTTCGGGGAATACTCATTAATTTAGGTAAAAAGAAAAGAATCGATCAACTATGATTGCTCATTTGTTCATCGTCTCTGAGTCTATCGCTTATAATTTTTCTGTTTTTAAATTTGAAATTAGTAGTCAAATTTGATTATATGGTTTTGGGCGTGAATTTTTATCAAAGTCAAAACAGACTACAAAAGTTGTCTTAAACGACTACTATTTTCTGTGCGTTTCTGGTACAATATAAATAGATAAAAGTTATGGAGGCAACCTTATGGGGAATTTGAAAAA
>USDC01000169.1 GCA_900553435.1 uncultured Mycoplasmatota bacterium | reverse complement strand
TAATACATCTTTTAATGAAACATCATTTTCATTATATTTTTTAGTAGTTAGTTTTTTTAATTTCTTTTTGGCTTTATCTAAATAATTCATTCTACTCCCCCTCGCTTAAATTTTTATTCGCTTCTTAAACTTTCTACTGGATCTTTTCTACTTGCTATTTTGGCTGGTATAAATCCACCTATTAATGTAAGAGCTACACTTACTCCAATTAATATTATAACGTGCAAGATACTCATTTGGGCAATATTTTCTAACTCTGTTAAATTATATAATAAGGAATTAGTTGGGAAAATTAAGATTCTTGCGATTATTATACCAAGTATTCCTGAAAGTGAGCCTATTATAAATGTTTCTGCATTAAATACACGTGTTATATCTTTTTTTCTTGCACCTAAAGAACGCAATATTCCAATTTCTTTAGTTCTTTCTAAGACAGAAATATATGTAATTATACCTATCATTATTGATGAAACCACTAAAGAAATACTTGAGAACGCTACTAAAACAATTGTAATCGCATCCATTATATTAGCACTTAAATTAGAAAATGTCTCGGCTAGGTCAGTATAAAGTATTGCTTCTTCTTCACCTTTATCTTCATTATACTTATCTAAATAATTTATTATATCTTCTTTTTTGTTAAAGTCTTTAGGGTAAATTGAGATAGAAACCGGAGTACTTAATGCTCCTAAATATTTAAGAGTGTTATCTTTTGTATTTTCACCTTCATTGTTAAATTTTTCTCCTGTTAAAAGGTTGTATTCAGTTTCATTTTGTTTTTTTGCAATTTCACTGTTAGAATTTTTTTCTATTATTTTTTCCATTAAATTATTATCATATAAAATACTTCCAGTTTTAGTGCTTCCCATCATTGAAGACATCATAATTCCTATCATATTATCTTCTTTAGCTCTAACTACGCCAACTATTTTAATTGAAATATTATTTTCATTATTATAAAGTGTTTCTAAATCAGTATTAATTGTAAAAAATTCTCCTAAATTTTTATACATTTCATCATTTAAAACTATTTTTAATTCTTTACCAATAAATTCTTTATAATCAAGTTCTTTTTTACTAGAGTCAATTCCTAAAGCATCTATTATACTTTTTTCTAATCTATTTTCGTTATCTACTGTAATTACTACTTCATTTTCATCTTTAGGATAGTTTCCTTCTAATAAATCATAGCCACGTTCAAGATAAGATTTATTTTCTTCTTTTAATTCTTTTGGAAGTGAAACCATATTAAAATCATTATTATTAAGCAGTTTTACCTCGTCATTTTTAGATAAAATATTTAAATTAGTAATTCTTGTATATGAAATTCCATTTATGTTTTCACTATCTATTTTTTCAATATAGTTAACATAATCATCTGTTATTTCATTTTCATGAATCATTTCATTATCTAAAGTATTATATGGAATTATTTTATCTTTATCAGTTGTTTTACCATTCCACATATTCATTGATTCTTCGCTTAAAGTTTGCATTTGTTCTTCATCTAAATTCATCGATTGTTCACTAACTATTATTGGAAAAGATGCCATAGTATCACTTTCAAAATCATCTATATACATATCAAAACCGTTTGAAAGAGCAAGTATTAAAGAAATTCCAATAATACCTATACTAGAAGCAAATGCTGTAAGTATAGTTCTACCCTTTTTTGTGAAAATATTTGTTAATGATAGATTAAGCGCAGTTAAAAAGCTCATTGATGTTTTTTTAAAAAAGTATTTGTTTTCTTCATTTTTTACTTCTTTTTCTTCAAAATTACCTTCGATTACCTGTCCATTTTTTTCGAGAACTTTCATTTCTTTTTACCTCCAAAATAAGAATGAATCTGATTTGGGAACGTTAATAGTAATGAATATAGACCGCTGCAGCTTACAACTAAAACATATTTGATTAAAAAGTCTACATGTCTTACTTTTAATTTATATCAAAAAAGCACCCACAGATTACAGCATAGCTATAATCTAAGGGTGCATTAAATACACGGTTCCACCTTATAGTTTCACTTCAGATTCTCTAAATTAAATCCTATCCCTTAACGCGGGCATACGGCAACACTTGTGAAATATCTTAACATTCATCAGGATGCTTCTCTTAAAACATCTTCATATAATCTGTATAGTTCTTTTAAAATATTTCTTTTTCGCATCGCAGCTCAGGAATGGTTTTCAT
>USDC01000168.1 GCA_900553435.1 uncultured Mycoplasmatota bacterium | reverse complement strand
ATACCAGACCGACGACAGACAGGATCAAGGAGACATTGTTTAACATGATCGCTCCATATTTATATGACAGCATCTTTCTGGATCTGTTTGCCGGAAGCGGCGGAATCGGGATTGAAGCTCTGAGCAGGGGAGCAATGGAATCTGTATTTGTAGAGAAAAATCCAAAAGCTATGGCATGTGTCAAAGAGAACCTTCAGAAGACGCATTTTGAAAGAAAAGGGATGACCATGCAGATGGATGTGATGACAGCTCTCTATAAATTAGAGGGAGAAAAGCAGTTCGATTATATATTTATGGATCCACCGTATAATCATGAATTAGAAAAAAGCGTGCTGACTTATCTTGCGGAATCATCGCTTTTGTCAGAGGAAGGAATCATCATTGTAGAAGCTTCCAAAGAGACAGAATTTGATTACGCGGAAGATCTCGGATATCATATCATCAAAGAAAAAGAATATAAAACATTCTTACTTCATGGAGTAACTGGTAGTGGTAAAACAGAAGTATATATAAAAGTTATTAAAGAAATAATAAAAGAAGGAAAAACAGCAATAATGTTAGTACCAGAAATAAGCCTAACACCACAAATAACAAAAAGATTTATTAGTGAATTTTCTTCTTTAGTGGCTGTGCTCCATTCAAGGCTAAGCGAGGGAGAAAAGTATGATGAATATAGAAAAATATTAAGAGGAGAAGTTAAAATAGTAATAGGAGCTCGCTCGGCTGTTTTTGCTCCACTTAAAAACTTAGGTGTAATAATTATAGATGAGGAACACTCTCAAAGTTATAAACAAGAAAGTATGCCAAGATATAATGCAATAGATGTTGCTATATATAGAGGAAAATATAATAATGCAAAAGTGATTTTAGGTAGTGCCACTCCAATGTTAGAAACTTATACAAGAGCAAAAAAAGGAGTGTATAAACTTTTAACTTTAAATGAGCGAATTAATAAAAATATGCCTAAAATAACTTTAATTGATAGTACTTTAGAATATAAAAAAAGAAATTTTCTAATGAGTGAAGAATTAGAAAATAAAATAAATGAAAGATTAGCTAAAAAAGAACAAGTAATATTACTTTTAAACAGAAGAGGACACTCAACTTTTGTAAATTGTACTACTTGTGGTTATGTATATAAATGCCCAAACTGTGATATAAGTTTAACTTATCATAAAAACAATAACACTCTTAGATGTCATTACTGTGGGTATACAAAAATATTTAATACAACTTGTCCAAAATGTCATGAAAAAACAATTAATAATTTAGGAATGGGAACAGAAAAACTTGAAGAAAAAATAAAAGAAAAATTTAAAAATGCAAGAATAGTAAGAATGGATATAGATACCACCTCCAGAAAAGGAGCTCATTCAAAAATAATTGAAGACTTTAAAAATAATAAATATGATATATTAGTTGGAACACAAATGATTTCAAAAGGATTAAACTTTCCAAACGTAACTTTAGTTGGAATATTAAGTGCTGATAGTTCTTTAAATTTACCAGATTTTAGAAGTGGAGAAAGAACTTTTCAATTATTAAGCCAAACAGCTGGTAGAAGTGGAAGAAATGAAAAAAAAGGTGAAGTAATAATAGAAACTTTTAATCCAGATAATTATGTATTAAAATCTGTAAAGAATAATGATTATATAGGTTTTTGTATAAAAGAATTACAAATAAGAAAACAATTAAAATACCCTCCATATTATTATTTAATGAATTTAAAAATATCAAGTTATGATTATAATGAAGCTAAAAATGAAAGTTTTAAAGTTTTAAAATTCTTAAAACAAAAACTAGACCAAAATTATATATTATTAGGTCCAACAACTGCTTCAATGTTTAAAATAAATAAAAAATATAGATTTAGTATAATAATAAAATATAGAGATAATTTCCATTTATATAAAGCTATAAAAGAGTTAAATGAAATTTATATAAATAGTAAAGTAAATATAGAAATTGATAATAATCCTATGAGTATGGTTTAAAACTGCCAAGTAAATGTCAATTGCGGGGGGGGTAGACTTATATAAAATAAACTACAGGAAACTGTAGTTTTTTTGGTGATTTTATGAAAAAAGTAATAGTAATTTTAATAATATTTAGTTTAATGTTTATTTCTTTTTTTATTTTTAAAAAAGATGAAGAAAAAATAAATAAAAATATAAGTGTAATACTAGAAACAGAAGAAGGAAATATTGAAACTAAT
>USDC01000167.1 GCA_900553435.1 uncultured Mycoplasmatota bacterium | reverse complement strand
CAATTTTTTATGAAAAGTTTCCAGTTCAAAAAGTTTCAATAACAGAAATTCCAATGGATGATATACAACTTTTAATAGATAAAATGGGTGTTATTATAGAAAATAGTAAAAAAGAAAACGAGTATATTTTTGAAATTAATACTATAAAAGCATTTATAACTGATGCAACAAATTACACTTTAAAAAAGTTAATGGAGCTAAACATTATATAAGCATAAAGAAAAGTTATATTCATATAAATTAATGGAGGACGTGATAATATATGGATATAATAAAAGTATCAAGCAAAAGTGCACCACAAAAAATAGCCGGTGCTATCGCAAACATTTTTAGAGAAAATGATTCAGTAGAAGTTCAAGCAGTAGGAGCAGGAGCATTAAATCAAGCGATAAAAGGAATAATAATCGCTAGAGGATTTGTCGCACCAAGTGGAAAAAACTTGGTTTGTACACCAGCATTTAGTGACATAATGATTGGTGGAGATGCAAGAACAGCAATTAAACTTCTTGTTGAAGATAAACAATAGTAAAAAGCACATGTAAATCTTGTGTTTTTTTTTGTTGAAAAACAGAAAAATTAATAATAAAATATAATCAAGAATAGAGGTATAGATATGAAAAGATTAAAAGATTACTATAATAGACAAATAGAAAAAATGGGTAAAAAACAAAAAGTAACATTTTATACAGCAGCAGTAGTATTAGCTTTATTAGTCTTACTAAATATAGGAGGACTAGCTTATGCATTCTTTACAGCAACAGTAACAGGAAATGATACTGCAAAGGGGGACGTAGTAGAAACAGGTTCGCTTTCTATTGTCTATACAAACGGACAAGAACTAAGAGGAGAAGATATTGTACCAGGATGGAGCTTATCAAAAACATTTACAGTAGAAAACACAGGGACAGTAGAGGCAACATATAACATAAATTGGGAAAACCTAACAAATACATTTGTAAATAAAGGAGATTTAGTATACACACTAACAAGCACAAATTCTGGAGGAACACTAACTGAAACACAAATGCCAGATAGCGGAGAACATGTATCAATATTAAGTAATATAAAAATTGCTCCAGAAGTAACACAAACATATACATTAACAGTAACATACAAAAATAGAGATGCAGACCAAAGTAGTGATATGGGAAAAAGCCTAATAGGAAAAATAGAAGTAGTAGATGTTAATGGCAACAATACAAAAACAGGCGCCGAAACATTAATTGCTAAAGCAACAGAAGATAACACAGATGGCTTAATCAAATTAGAACAACCAAAAACTACCCAAACAGAAGCACTAACAGAATATAGATATAGTGGAAGTAATAATAGTGTTAAAAATTATGTTACATTTAATGATGAAGAATGGAGGATAATCGGAGTTTCACCAGTAGATGATGGAACAGGAAAAGTTGAAAATAGAATTAAATTAATAAAATCTAGTGAATTAGGCAAATACGTGTGGGATGCTAGTAGCTCTTCAGTAAATTATGGAGGCGGAATAAATCAGTGGGGTGCAAGTGGTTCATATGCAGGTGCTGATTTAATGCAAACTTTAAACGGAATTTATTATAACAGCACAAGCGGAAATTGTTATATATATGATAATAATAATTATACTGCAATTAGTTCTACATGTAATTTTACTAATACAGGACTTTCCGAAGAAGCAAGAAATATGATAGGCAATGCAAAATGGTATACTGCGGCTAGTGAATTTGAAGTAACAACCGCTCAAGCATATTCTTCTGAAAGGGGAAGTACAGTTGGAACAGCAAATACTGGACAAACTGTAACAAAAACAACAAGTTGGACAGGTAAAGTAGGGTTAATGTATGCAAGTGACTATGGTTATGCATCAAGTTCTTGTTATTCCACAACAAACTTATTTGACTATGAAGAAACATGTTATAACTCAGATTGGTTATATGATGGAAACAAATCAGCAACTATTACTCCGCTTGTAGGATTTAATAATATGAATTTAACAATATTACCTGGAGGATTTATAAATTCAACCCTTGCTTCTGCAGAACACAGTGTAAGACCATCAGTATATTTAACTAGTAATGTAAAAATAACTAATGGTGATGGTAGCAAATCTAATCCGTACCAATTATCACTATAGACTAGTCAATAAAAAATAAACCACCTGTCAATTGCGGGGGGGTAGATTATACTAAAATAAACTACAGAAAACTGTAGTTTTTTTGAGGTG
>USDC01000166.1 GCA_900553435.1 uncultured Mycoplasmatota bacterium | reverse complement strand
CGTTTTCCATAATCTCAACTCCTATTAAAATTATATAGTTTATGCATGAATATTTTAAATATACATTTTTTATTTACAATTTCTTTCAAAAACTATATAATTTTAATAGGAGTTGAGATTATGGAAAACGTAATGAACTTTTTAAAAGATAAATTTTATTTTGTAATAGGTGGCTTTGTAATTTTTATAATCATTATTGTTGTAATAGTTTCATGTAGTTCTTTTAGTTCAAATTCTTATGAAAGTTTAGAAGAAAAACTTGTAGAAGCTGGTAAAGAGTACTATGCAGATAATAAAAAGAATTTACCTAAAAACGAAGATGAAACTGCTAGTGTAACGCTATCTTTCTTAGTTAAAAATGATTACATAAAAGAAATAAAAGACCCTAAAGATAAAGATAATATCTGTTCTGGAGAAGTAGAAGTAACAAAAAGAGGAAATGACTATAATCACCAAGGATTTTTAGATTGTGGTAAGAATTATAAAACTCAATTTTTAGTTGATGCATTAAAATCTAGCTTAAAACATGATGATAACGGAAATGGTTTATATGAAATGGGAAGTGAATTAGTCTTTAGAGGCGACAAATTAAAAAACTATGTTAAATTTAATGATACATTATGGCAAGTAATGAAAATTGATGCAGAAGGGGACATAAAATTAATTAGTGTAGAACCAACAGAAGAAGATTATCCATGGGATGATAGATATAATGTAAAAGAAGATGATAATACTGGTATTGGAGATTTTAAAAAGAGTAGAATACGTGAAACTCTAGAGTCTTATTATAGAAATAATTTTAATGAAACAGAGGGAGTAAAAGAAAAAATTGTTAAAAAAGACTTTTGTGTCGCACCAAGAAGCACAAAAGATCCAATTAATAATACAGTAGAATGTAGTGATACCCTTAGTATGTATGTGGGACTTATTACTGCGAGTGATTTTTATATTGCTAGTTTAGATTCTGGTTGTACAAAGTTTTTACAAGAACAATGTTCAAACTATAATTATCTTTCTAGAGAAAAAAGAACATGGACTTTAACTAGTAGTAAAGAAGAAACTGATAGAATTTATATATTCTATACAAGGGTAGATGATAGTGCCGCCGCAGATGGTAAAAGAATTTATCCTGTAATTAATATTGATGGAAAAACAATTTCTAGAGGTGGAACTGGTACTGAAAGTAATCCATACGTGGTTAGATAAATTTAAATAAAACATAAATCTAAATTAGGAGTAGAGATGGAAAATATTGTAATTCATGATTTAGGCTTAAAATATGAAGAATTATTAAATAAGAAATATAAAAATGTTTTTTTTGCAGATGGGAAGTATGTTCAATGTGTAGGATGTTTTTCTTGCTGGACAAAACATCCTACAGAATGCTTTATAAAAGATAAATTAAAAAATATTTCTAAAAAAATTGGTGCTTCTAAAAATCTTATTATTATAACTAAAAATTACTATGGGATGTATAGCCCACAAATAAAAAATATATTGGATAGAGGAATTGGTGTTTCTTTACCATTAACATTTTATATAAAAGGACAAATGCATCATATTCCTAGATATAAAAATCATGAAAAATTAATAATTTACGTTTATGGAAAAATAACAGAAGATGAAAAAGCTACATTTAAATTTCTAGCAGAAAGAAATATGATAAATTTAGGATATAAAGGATTTCAAATTAAATTTTATAAAAACGAAAAAGAATTGGAGAAAGTATTATGAAAATTTTATTAGTGAATGCTAGTCCTAAAAGAAAAAAAACTGCATCTGCTTATTTTTTGCATTTATTAAAACTTATGTTAAATAAAAAAACAAAGACAGTTTTGTTAAGAAATAAAAATGATTTTAATAATGTAATAGATAATATGAAAGATTCCTTAATTGTAATATTTTCCTTTCCTTTATATGTAGATTCTCTTCCTTCACATTTACTTGCTTTTTTAAAAGAGTTTGAAGAAAAAGCAAAAATGGAAAAAATAAAAATATATTTAATATGCAATAGTGGTTTTATTGAAGGCAGGCAAAGTGAAACTGTTTTTAAAGTATTTAAAAATTTTTCGCAAAAAAGTAATGTTGAATTTAAAGGCGGAATTTCTATAGGTGGAGGAATAATGCTAAACATTTTAAAAACCGTTATAGCTGTGGGGATAATTTGTTATTTATTTTTATTTTTAAGTAATGTTTTTTTTAATGATCAACAATTTTTAATTGATAATATTATAA
>USDC01000165.1 GCA_900553435.1 uncultured Mycoplasmatota bacterium | reverse complement strand
TACATATTATTATATAACTGATAAATTTTTTGTAATAGACTCTGGAATAATAAACAAAAAACATCAAGAAATCCCCTTAAAATCGATTACAACAGTAGACTTTTCCCAAAACCTACTTTTTCAAATCTTTAACGTTTATAAAATTAATGTTGAAAATTCAAGTGAAACAATGGGAAAAACAAATATTTTATTAGCTTTAAAAAAAGATGAAACAGCATACGAGTGTTTCGGTATAGTAGGAATGGCTATGGTAAGCGTTAAGGATGGTCTTGTAAGACTATTAAAGAAAGACAGTTCCACTAAGGGAATTAATGTTGTTATTGATGAAAATAATGAAATTACAATACCTTTTAAAAAATTCATTATAAAATCTTTACTTGATTCAAAAATCACAATTGTAATACTTTTATTTTCTACATTTATTGGTTTAGGAATTGACTTATCAATAATAAATGAAAGTATAAAAATATTTGGTGTTGTCTTCTCTTGTATAATTATATTTCTTATATTTTATATTGCTAGCGTAATATTTTATGTATTAAGTAACCTACTAACATATTTTAATTTTAAAATCAAAACAAAAAAAGACTCAATAATTATTAGTTATGGTTTGTTAAATAAAAAACATCATACAATTAAAAGAGAAAAAATAACTGGTTTAGTACTTAAACAATCTATACTTATGAAATTATTTAAATATTATACTTTAGAAGGTATAGTAATTGGTTATAACACTAATAAAGATGATGAACAGCAAGAAGAACGTGCGATTATTATACCAGTTGGAACACTAGAAGAAATCGAAAAAACTATTAAAGAATTAAATATAAAAATTAAAATATCAAATAAATTTAATAATTCTCCTAAAAGAGCACTAAAATATTTTTATTATAATCCGCTATATATTATTTTATTTATAGCACTATTAATTACTTTATACTATAAAATTAATATTGCTTTTGTAGCAGTTATAATCCTTATAATAATTTTAGCAATATCAAATTATTTATCTTACAAAAACTCAGGGATAAAAACTAACAAAAATATATCTGCTTTTAGAAATGGAAGTTTTACAAAGCAAATGTTTTTTATAAAAACAAATAGAATAGAATCAGCCTCATCAGTAGGAAGTAAAATAAAAATATATAAAAACTTAAACACAATAAATGTTGGAGTCTTTGCCCCAACTAGATATAAAAATATAAAAGTTAAAAATGTTGAAATAGATGAATTTAAAAATTTAAAAGACAATTTAAACTACTAATTAATTGTCTTTTATTTTGTAAAAAAAGAATAAAGTTTAATACCTATAACTTGCATAATAGGAGCTCTTATAATAAACTTTGGTTTTTCACTTTCAACCTCATTAACTATCTTTTCCACAATAGAATCATAATTCTTTTTCTCAAGTAAATTAAATATAAATTTTTCTCTTTCTCTTATCTCGTTTAAATGATCCTTAAAATAACTTTTCTTTTCCATCCAACTATATTTGTTTTCCAACATCACTTGATTAAATCCTGTATGATAAGCACCTGGTTCTATTACAGATATACTAATGTTTTTATTTAACAGTTTTAATTCACTACGCAAAGCAGTAGCAAGAGAAATTATACTTGATTTAGTCGCAGAATAAACACCCAAAAAACGCATTGGAACAATTCCTAATAAAGAAGATGTAATAAATATTTTTCCCTTTTTCTTTTTTAACATCTCCTTTAAAACAATTTGTAATAATTCAAAAGAAGAAAAAACATTTACTTCAAAGTTTTCTCTTACTTTTTCCATTGGAATTTCACAAATACTTCCACCATAACCAACACCAGCATGATTTATTAAAACATCTATATCTAATTTTTTTACCTTATTTCTATCATTTTCTTTTGTTACATCCAACTTAATAACCTTAATTTTTTTATTAACCTTTTTTCTTAAGCTATTAGCTTGTTTAACATTATGAGTAGCAATTATTACTTTATATCCCCTTAAAAAAAGTTTTCTTGCTACTTCAAAACCAATTCCACTTGTCGCACCAGTTATTAAAACATTCATCTAAACCACCATTATTATTATCTCCTAAACTCCACCTATTATCCCCTTTTTACGCAAAAATATTTTTCTTATAAAATCAACCGGAACTACAGTAAATGCTAGTATTATCATGATTTCTAATTCTAAGAAGCTTAAACCAGTTGTCCTAAATAAATGTCCTCCAAAATATATAAGATAAAGTTGTA
>USDC01000164.1 GCA_900553435.1 uncultured Mycoplasmatota bacterium | reverse complement strand
TGAAAGTTTAGTAGCAACAATAAGTCCAAGTAATGCCACAAATAAAAATGTGGAATGGACAAGTAGCAATACAAACGTAGCTACGGTAGATACAACAGGAAAAGTAACAGGTGTATCAGCAGGAAGTGCAACAATAACGGTAAAAACAAAAGATGGAGCTAAAGTAGCAACATGTAATGTTACAGTAAAAAATCCTATAGCAATTAATGATATAAATAAACATTGGGCAGAGTCAACTATCACAGATTTTATAAGTAATGGATATATAAATGGATACCAAGATAATACATTTAGACCAAATAACTCTATAACGAGAGCTGAATTTATAAAAATATTCAATAAGTACTTTGGATTGAATAAAAAAAGTGGTAAAACATTTAAGGATACGTCTACACATTGGGCAAAAGATGAAATAGACATAGCTGTTACTTATGGAGTGATAAATGGATATCCTGATAATACATTTAAACCAAATGAGCC
This sequence comes from uncultured Mycoplasmatota bacterium, assembly GCA_900553435.1. Classification (GTDB taxonomy): domain Bacteria; phylum Bacillota_I; class Bacilli_A; order RF39; family UBA660; genus UMGS1611. The sequence goes on along the minus strand of USDC01000164.1, from coordinate 1,773 downwards.
AATAACAAGAGAACAAGCAGCAAAAATAATATCTAACTACAAAAAAATAGAAGATGATAATTATGATAAATTAAATAAATACAAAGATGCTACAAATGTGTCTACTTGGGCAAAGAATTCAGAAGGTGTATTAGAGCAAGGATATATGAATGGATATTCTGATAATACATTTAGACCGAAGAATAATATAACAAGAGCTGAGGCAGTTGTTACATTAAGTAGAATAAAAAAATAAATGGACTAATTGTATGTATTATTACAGTGATTTGTCTTAAATATTAAAAATACTCATATCCAATGGATATGAGTATTTTTAATATTTAAAATTTATCGATGAATAATATATAGTAGTCGAACTTAAAAAAGTTCGTAAATAGATTCTTCAAGGCTCTTGTTATTTTTAGTTATTTTTTTCAAATTTTTCTTTAATGTTGCCCAATACTTTTCTATAGGATTTAAATTTGGAGAATATGGTGGTAAAAATATTAGTTTTAGATTTTTATTAGCATTTTTACATAATTCGTATAATCTACTCTTACAATGAAATGTTGCATTATCCATTACAATAGCTTTATTTTTTTCTACTTCATTTAAAAACATTTCTTTAAACCATTTTTCGAAAAACTTACTATCCATTATTTTATCGTACACTAAAGGAGAGATAATCTTATCTCCACATTTTCCTGCTACTATATTTGTTCTTTTGTATTTTTTACCTGGTATTTTATCGTAAACTTTTTTACCTCTTATAGCTCTTGCATATTCTCTATAAATATAACCTTGTATTCCTGTTTCATCAATATATACTATATCTTCTTCGCTAAAGTTTTTTATCTCATTTAAATATTTATTTACTTTTTCCTTACATTGTTCTTTGTATGAAGTTGTCTTTTTTTTCGTGTTATATTTAATTTCTTTAATGCTTTTCTTATTGCACACTCACTACAATTAAACTCCTCTGCAATCTCAACTAAATATGCATCTGGATGTTTTTCTATATATTTAATTAACTTTTCTGGATAAATCTTTTTTGGTTTTCTAACCTGTATTTTTACTTCACCTAATTTACCTTCCTTTTCTTTATTTATCCACCTAGTTAGTGTTGTTTCAGATATTTTAAATACTTTACAAGTTTCTTTGTAAGTATGGCCTTCTCTTTGGTATTCTACTGCTCTTTGTTTAAACTTTATATCATAACTCATATTATATTTGTTAACTTATTTAATAATTTTCATACCTTTATTATTAAGTTCGTTTACTATAGTTAAATTATCTAACATAATATCCTCCTATATAACTTTATTTTTTTAAAACACATACTATATACATTCTCTAATAAGTACAAAGCCTCCTACTAAATTCTTCAAATAGTTTAATATTTATTTTAAATAACACCATATTAAACTATTACTAAAATAATATAAGGAGGTATAAATATGAAATGGTATTTAGACTTTGGACATGGAGGAAAAGACTCTGGCGCAGTTGGAGCTTATAATACAAAAGAAAGTGATATAGTTTTAAAAATAGGAATGATTATAAAAGAAAACTTAGAAAAACGTATTGAATCAATGGGATTACAAGATTGCTTATATAATATTATTATTCCAGAACATGTAGAAACAGTTATTAAAGATGGTAAAAAAATCAACAAAGTAACAAATATGTTTCCTGGATATGTTCTTGTAGAAATGGTTATGACAGATGAAGCTTGGTATGTTGTACGTAATACTTCAGGGGTTTCAGGATTCATTGGTTCTTCTGGTGGAGGAG
>USDC01000163.1 GCA_900553435.1 uncultured Mycoplasmatota bacterium | reverse complement strand
TTTTTAACCTTTTCTTTTTCTTCTTCCTCTTCTTCTAATAAATCTTCGTTAATAACACTACCACATTTTCTGCAGTAGACCGAGTCCTCTTCATTGTATGTTCCACATTTGTTACAATACATTTTATCACCAACTTTCTTAACAAAGACAATAATATTATATTACTTTTTCTTTTAGAATTCCAATACTTTTGTGAATAACTATATTATTTATCCACATCTGTTTAATTACTTTTTCTAAAGTTGTTTCTTCACTTAATAGATTTAAATCTTCTATTTTTTCTAGTTTAAATACATAATGTAATAAATCTTCTTTTGCATCTTCTTCAATTAATAGATCAAATAAAGAGGCAAAATAAGCAATATTAGAGTTCGGTAAAGCTGTGGCTAATTCTTTACTAAGCAACCAAGAATCACAAAACATCTCTATATTTTTTAATTTATAATATTTTTTAATTTGTTTTTTTGCTTCCTTTAATGATTTTAGAATCAATTCTTTATGTAATTTACTTCCACTTGGAATATGAATTTTAATACATCTTTTTCTTTGTGTGATATTTAAAGGATTATATTCTACTAATTCATATTGAAGTCTTCCTACTTCAAGTATCTTTCCTTTTATTATTCTAGCAGCCCACAACATCTTTGAAAGACTCATACCAGAAGAGGCACCACTTAATAAACATTCTCTTACTCTTCTTTTTCCAAGATTTTCAAGATTCTCATCAAATCTATATTTTTTAATACTATTTTTATGCTTTTTATAACCACATAATATTAAAATATTTGTAATATAGTTATTTATCTTGCATTTAAATAAATCTTCTGTTTTTTTCTTTTTCCATATTTTTCTTACACTTTCTAATTTATTTGAATATAAAGTTTTATAAATATCAGAAGCTGTATTTAAAAATGTTTTATTTTCCTCTAAATAATCAATACAAAGTAAACATTTTTTTAAATATTCTTTATCATTTATATTATAAAATTCTAATGCTTTTTTAATCTCATTTTTCTTAAAAATCATAATTTCACCAACCTTTATTATAAAAGTTAAATAAATTATACAACAATATTTAGTTTTTGTCTTTAAAATAAGAAAAAAACAAGCATAATGCTTGAATTATTTTATGTTTATAATGTTAGTTAAGTTATTTTCTTCATTAAAAACTAATTTAAAAGTTTCTAAATAATTCCATTTATTATCAAAAAACTTTCTTCCTTTAAATTTATAACTGTCAGAATTTATTTCACACCATTTTGTAAATAAGCTAGTAAAAGCAGTAGAGTGTCCTACGATTAAAACTTTCTTATCACTATATTTATCAAGAATATTAATGAGGGAAGTATATTCTCTTTTAATTACTTCATTTAACGATTCCCCATTATCAAGTTTATAATCAAAATTTTCAAACTGTTTAAGAGCAAAACGTTCTGGTAATTCTTCCCATGAATCAATGCCAAACTTTCTTTCTCCAAAACCTTCATCAATTAATATTTTATCTTTTGCAAAGTATTTTGCTGTAGATATAGCTCTTACATAATTAGACGAAATAACTACATCAAAATTTTGAAGTTCTGGATTTTTACTTTTTTCTAAAGCTAATAATTCCCCATTTATAGTAAGAGGCCATTTTTCATTTTGTAATTGTAAAGAATCTTTGTTATTAATGTTTTCGTACTTTAATACCTCAGAATGTCTCATAAAATATATTGTTTTCATTGTTTTTTCCTTTCTAAAAGTAGATATCTCTTTTTTCTTAATTTCTAATAGTGCGATTTAAAAATAGTTCTTTATTTCCATAATATTCTTTTAATGTTAAAATCTCATCATCATTAAAATATGTTGACTTTTCAACTCCTACAAATTTAAATCCCATTTTTTCCATTACTTTCCATGAAGCTGGATTAATAAATGCAGCGCTTGTTTTAATCGCAGTTATTTCTACTTCATTAAACATAAAATTTAAAACTGCATCTGCAGCTTCAGTAATATAGCCATTTCCTTGATATTCTGGGTCAATATACCAGCCGATATCTCTTATATCCTCTGCTTCATTATCTTTAGGTTGACATGTTATTTGCCCAATAACAATATCTGAATCTTTAAGGAAAATACTCCAAGTAAATTTTTGAGCATCTTCTTGTAAAGTAATTTCTTTTATTTTCTTTTCATAAAAAGGTTTTTGTTCATAAAAAGGTTTTTGTCTACTCCAATCAGATAGCTGCTCTAAAAATATTTTTCTTGCTTTTTTCTCAAATAAAA
>USDC01000162.1 GCA_900553435.1 uncultured Mycoplasmatota bacterium | reverse complement strand
ATACTACAAATGCTTTAAATTATGAAACAATAAGCGAAGAAGATTTAACAACAATTTATACTAAAATTTTCTCATTTATACTTTATTAATTTTAAAACTACACAAATTAATGTGTAGTTTTTACATGAGGTAGAGTACTATAAAACATAGTTTTTACTAACTCCTTTTCGTTTTCTTTTACTTTTTCTGCAAATTTAAAATTATTTTTTTCATTTATATTCAACCATAAATACATAAATTGCCCATCATTTTTTTCTATAAAATGAGTTGGTTTCTCTTCAAGTATATAAGATAAGGTTTCTACAAGTTCTAAGAAAGCTTTATATTTTGCATTATATATTTCAACAAAAAACCTATTTTCTTTATAATCAACATTTTTAAATATTCCAAAAGAAAAGTAATAATCTTTATATTGTCCAAGTAAATATTGATATTCTTCTGTAATAATTTTATTAAAAATATTTATATTTTCATTTTTAAACATTATTTCACTTGCAAAAAAGTTAAGTTCTTTTTCTGTCATATACACCTATTTTGCAGTTTCTTCAGCACGTGTTTCTCTTATTACTACCACTTTTATTGTTCCAGGATATTGAAGAGTATCTTCAATTTTTTCTTTAATATCACGAGCCATTTTATAACTTTTTGCATCATCTATTTCTTCAGGTTTAACTACTACTCTAAGTTCTCTTCCAGCTTGCATTGCATAAGTCTTTTCTACGCCTTCTATTTCATTTCCAATTGCCTCTAAATCTTGTAATCTCTTAATATAATTTTCAAGAGAATCATTTCTAGCTCCAGGTCTAGCTGCAGATAAAGTATCAGCTATTTGAACTAATTCTGAAATTAAAGATGTTTTTTCTTTATCATCGTGATGAGACTCTATTGCGTTAATTATAATATCATCTTCATGGTATTTACGTGCAATATTACTTCCAAGTTCTACATGTGAGCCTTCTATTTCATAATCAATTGCTTTACCTATATCGTGAAGTAAACCTGCTCTTTTAGCAAGCGCAACATTTTCTCCAAGCTCTGCTGCAAGAGTACCAGATAATGCAGCTACTTCTATACTATGCTTTAATACGTTTTGACCATAACTTGTTCTAAAGTTAAGTTTACCAATTAACTCTACTAATTCAGGGTCAACCTTTGTAATTCCAAGTTCAAATAATGCTTCTTCACCTTTTTCTCTAATTATTGCTTTAAAATCTTCGCAAGTCTTAGAATATAATTCCTCAATTCTAGAAGGATGAATTCTTCCGTCTTTAATTAACCCCTCTAAAGTAACTCTAGCCATTTCTCTTCTTAAAGGATCAAAACTAGATAAAGCTATTACTTCTGGTGTATCATCAATTATTAAATCAACTCCAGTTATTGCCTCAATTGTTCTAATATTTCTGCCCTCTCTACCAATAATTCTTCCTTTCATTTCATCATTTGGTAAAGTAACAGTAGATACAGTTTGTTCACTTGCTACATCATTTGAATATCTTTGCATACTACTTATTAAATATGTTTTTGCTTTTTTATCTGCGATTAATTTTGCTTCGCTTTCTCTTTCTTTAATGTATTCAGCGATTTCTCTAGACATATCTTGTTCTACTCTGTCCATAATTATTTTTTTAGCTTTTTCTTTAGAAAAACCACTAATTTCTTCAAGCATTTTCATTTGTTCTTTTAATAAACTCTCCATTTTTGCTTCTTTTTCTTGGATTTCTTTATTTTTAGCCAATAAATTATTATCTCTTTCATCTAAAGTTTTTTCTCTTGTTGTTAAAAGTTCATCTCTTTTATCAAGACTTTTCTCTCTATTTAAAAATCTTTCATTTAAATCAGTCAGTTCTTGTTTTTTCTCTTTTATTTCTTTTTCAGTTTCTTGCTTTAATTTAAAAGATTCTTCTTTTATTTCTAAAATATTATCTCTTTTAATTTTTTCTGCTTCTTTTTGAGCATTTTCTATTAACTTATCAGCTTTATTTAAAGCATTTTTATTTTTTATTGATTGAACAATAAAAGATAAAACTACTCCTATAACTAATCCGATTACAGCTAGCAAAATGGAGAAAACAGTTAATTCCATATTTTCCTCCATAATCTATAATTAATTTTTTATAAATATATCAAATACTTATATTTATATTTTAAAATTTTTAGAGGAAAAAGTCAATGTAACTTTAACTTACCCTTTTCCAAATATAAACTGTTATGTATGGATTTAATATAGACTGCTTAGAAGATAAACTAGATGTAGTTTCTCCATGATTATGTGCAGAACCTCCACCT
>USDC01000161.1 GCA_900553435.1 uncultured Mycoplasmatota bacterium | reverse complement strand
TTAGCCTCTTCATCACCTTGTGCAACACGTCTAGATAATGCTTGTTCTTCTTCTAGAGTAAGCAAGCTAATTTTACCTATTTCTTTTAAGTACATTCTTACATTATCATTTACACTAACATCTTTTGTATCATGAGGAATATCTTCTAACTTGATTTCGCCTTTTGCATTTTCTTCTCCATCTTCATCTTCATCCTCAGGCACAATTTCAATTCCATTATCTGCGAAAAAATTATATAAATCATCTAATGTATCAGCATCATAATCAAGTCCCTTTAATTTTTCTGCGAGTGCTTCAAAAGTTAGATATCCTTTTTCTTTTCCCTCTTTTAATAATTCTTCTTTTCTTTCTTCTATAGTTTTAATTTGATTTACCATTCTAACACTTCCTTCTTTATTTTTTCGATTCGTTTTAATATATTTAATTTTTCATTTATATCAAGTGATTCATTCATTTGTTTTTTTAATTTTTTCACTTGTTCTTCTACCATTTCTTCTCTTACATTTTTTATATAGTCTTCTAATTCACTTTCAGTATATGTTTTAATATTATGATAACTATTTATTTCATTAAAAGTCTCTAATAAGTCTTCTTTATCACTTATATAAGTAATAAAATCAGCATAATTAAATCCATGATTTTTATTTTTAAAATAAACAATTGCATTAGCTAATTCTTTTCTTTTTTTATTTACTAAAAAACCAAGTTTTGTTTCATATTGAGTTAAAACATCTTCATAATTTAACATAAGATAAATAATTCTTATTTCACTTATATCAAATTTATTATATTTTATATTTTCTTTCTTTTCTTTTTGTTTGACAACTTTTTCTTTTTTAGGTTTAGCTTTTATTTTTGAATAAATAATTTCTTCACTTATTTTATATTTACTAACTAATTCTTTAACTTTTAAATCAAGTAATATTTTATCATCAATGTCATTTAAAGAATCAATTACTTCATTAATATATTTACTAAGTTCTACAGAATCATTTAAATTCTTATTCTTTTTTAAATATTCTATCTCAAAATCGATAAAATTAATTTTATTATTATAATTTTTTATAAATGCATCGCTACCAAACTTAACAACATATTCATCTGCATCTTTAGCTTTTTCATAAACAATAACTTTAACTGGCACTTCTTCTTCAAGTAACTTTTTACCAATAGTATAAGTAGCACTTTCTCCAGCATCATCTCTATCTAAATTTAATACTACGTTACATTTTAATTTTTTAATAAACTCCATTTGCTCAGAAGTAAAGCTTGTCCCCATTAAAGCTATTGCGTTTTTAAGTCCAATTGTGTGAAGTCTTATAACATCCATGAATCCTTCACATATTATTATTTCCTTTTTTTTCTTAATTATATCTTTAGCATTATAATAATTATATAAAACATTACTTTTTTTAAAAATTGTTGTGCCTTTAGTGTTAATATATTTACTTCCTTCTGTTGTATTATATATTCTTCCAGAAAATGCACAAAAATTTCCATTTAAATCCATTATTGGAAACATTATTCTATTTCTATATAAATCTAATAATTTACCATCACTTTCATATGCAAGACCTATATCAATAATTTTTTCTTTATTATATTTTTTTAAAAGCGAGGAAGATAAATTATTGTTATTTAATGCAAGACCAATATTAAAATATTTTATATCTTCATCAGTAAGTCCTCTATCATAAAGATATTTTCTTGCTTCTTCTCCATAAGTACTATTAAGATTGTTTTTATAATATAATACTGCAGTATCATACATTTCATATAAATCTTTATTTTTATCTTCGACTTTTGGTTTAGAACCAGCAATTTTAATACCTTGCTTTTCTCCTAAAAATCTAACTGCATCTACAAATGACATATTCTCATAATTCATCAAAAAAGTAAAAACATTACCTGTAGCTCCGCAAGAAAAACAAGAATATATTTGCTTTTCTCTACTTACTGACATACTTGGAGAATGATCATCATGAAAAGGACAAACACAAAAGAAATTCTTCCCCTTACTTGTAAGAGGAATATAACTACCTATTAAATCTACTATATCAGTACTATTCCTAACTTTATCAATTACTTCTTTACTTATCAGAGCCATTAAATCAACTCCCACAATAATATATACGACAAAAAAAGCAAAAACTCTTTTTTTAATGAAAATTTCTTACAATTTTTGTATTTTAAAACAAAATTATAAAAAAAGCAAGCCATTAAAACTTGCAAAATGTATTATGAAATTCTTTTCCATATATATACAGTAATATATGGATTTAATATAGACTGAGCCGAAGAT
>USDC01000160.1 GCA_900553435.1 uncultured Mycoplasmatota bacterium | reverse complement strand
CTTTAAGAGGCCGTGTGCTTCCGATTGGCGGACTGAAAGAAAAGCTGCTTGCAGCCAAATATGCGAAAATAAAAGAAAAATAAATCAAGATAAGATTTTTAAATTGATAACCCAGAATTTAATAATATATATTTTTATAATCTTTTAAAAAAGGATAATTTAAAAAAGATACCTTTAATTTATTATAAAGTTCTTTATATTCTTTTTCTATTTCTATTAACTTGTCATTATTAATATAAATATTTCCATTAAATTCATTATAAAATCCATTTATTTTTTTTGTTATTTCTTCTTTTTTCATAAAATGAATATACATGTTTTTTATTTTATTGTCAAACTACAAAAAACACATTTTAAAAGCAAAAACAGTAACAAATTTAAAAAATCAAAAACATAAAAAAAACATACTTTACACCTTAAAAAGTACATTTTTTATAAAAATTTCTTTAAATTCTCTACTGAAGACTCCTGAAATTTCAAAAAATCGTTTGCTAAAGAAATGCTTTTTTTATCAACAATATCTTTATAATTATCAATTTTTACAGAAGTTTCAACAACTCCCATTGTTAATCCCTGCATAATCATACCAGCTACTGCGGCATCACTATTATCTTTATCTATTTCCTTTTTTATTCCCATCATGGAACCAACTTTAGCCATAAGTCCACTTTTATTTCCTTTTTCTCCTAATTTTAAAAGTGCATTTTTACTTTTTTTATAAAATTCTTCATAACCTTTTAAAATATCTTCCGTACATTTTTTAATTTTATTATCTTTATCCTTTATTAAACTAAGAGTAGATGTAACAGTATGTTTTCCCATGTCACTAGCCTCATATATAAATTCTAATAGTTCTTTATTCTCATCCATTTTATTCCTCCAGTAATATTATTACCAGATTTTTTAGTTTAATGTAAAAAACTTCTAAAAACTATTTGTTTCTAGAAGCATTAAACATATATTGTATTGCAAGTCCACTATATACTCCATACTTTTCTTTTGCAAACTGTGTGATTGATTTTATATCATTTTTAACCTCTGGATAAACAGTGCTCATGTTTTTCTTAACCCATGTATCAACTGGGAATACATCAAACTTCCCATATCCAAAAAGTAAAATACAAGAGGCAACTTTCATACCAATACCAGTAAAGGATAGTAAAAGTTCTAGTGCTTTTTCTGTTTTCTTTCTACCAAGTGTATTTAAAAATTCTTTATTTTTACATACAAATATAACTGCATCTTTAACATATTTATCTCTAAAACCAACACCACATTCTCTATACTGTTTGTAAGAAAGTCTTCTAAGTCTTTTTGAAGTTGGAAATAAATAATATTTTTTCTTATTAAACTTTACTTTTTTTCCATATTTTTTAGATAGCATTTCAACTGATGCACTTATTCTATTAACACCATTATTTTGACTTATAATATAGCTTACTAACATTTCAAATGGGTCTTGTCTTAATATTTTATAACCTTTATTTTTCTTTATAAGTTCTTTCATATATGGGTCATTTTTACTAAGTTTTTTGTTTATTTCTCCATAATCTCTTTTTAAATCAAAGTATTTAACTACAACTTTTCTTAAATCTTTTTCCTTATTAGAAGTAACTTCTAAATACTCTCCTACTTCTTTTACATTTATTACCCTATCAGATAAAACAATTGTAAAAGAGTCATCTTCTTCAAGAGTGTATCTAAACATTTGTCCACTCATTACTGTATCTTTTAAATTAAGTCCGTTCTTTTTTATCTTCATAAAAACCTCCCTCTTGCAAAATCAAATCAAACTAAGACTTACTTTCTTTTTATCTAAATCAACATTAATAATTTTTGCTTTAACAATTTCTCCTACCTTTAATACTTCACTAGGATGTTTTATATATTCATTTGTTATTTTTGAAATATGTACTAAAGCATCATTTTTAATGCCAATATCAATAAACGCTCCAAAATCCACAACATTTCTTACGGTTCCTTCTACTTCGTCTCCTACTTTTAAATCCTCTATTTTTAATATATCACTTCTAAGTATTGGAGTTTTAATATCTTCTCTTGGGTCAACTATTACTTTTGTAAGTGAAAGTATTATATCTTCAAGTGTATATTTATCAATACCAAGTTTTTCTATTATATCACTTTTATTAATGTTATTTAATATTTCTTTTATTTCATCAGTTCCTATTAAATCTTCAGAAACATTTAAATAATTTAATAATTCTTTAGTCTTTTCATAACTTTCTGGGTGGATATTAGTTTTGTCTAAAATATTATCTCCATTTAATACTCTTAAAAAACCAATTGATT
>USDC01000159.1 GCA_900553435.1 uncultured Mycoplasmatota bacterium | reverse complement strand
AATTTTAAAAATATCATTTAATTTTTTTATATTTAAATCTTCTAGTTTTTTCTTTAATTTTTCCATTCAGTTGCCTCCTTATTCTAATTATATCAAAAAAACTTAAAAATTACTTCAATTTTTATAAAAAAATAAAAAATAGGCATTAAACCTATTTTAAAATTCATATGTCATTATTTTCTCTCCATTGATATCAAGTTTACCATTAAATTTAAAACCAATCTTTTTATAAAGTTTAATAGCATTTACATTATTATCATAAACACTTAAATAAACTTCTTTTCTTTTATACTTATCTTTAAGCATTTTCAAAAGTTTTAAAATGGCATTTTTTCCATATCCTTTAGATTGAAAATGTTCATCAATTAATAATCTATCTAACCATACCTCACCACTTGGTGTTGTATCAGTAAAAAGTCCATACATAGCAAAACCAATTAAAGTATTTCCATCATAAATTCCAACTGGCTCATAAGACTTATCATTTTTTGCGTCTTCTAAACATTCTGTTACAGACTCAACAAACCCAGTTTGGTTTTTAGCCACGCTTAAAAGCTCGATTTGTTTTCGATTATTTTTGTTGACACTTTTAAAGTGTAAATTCAATATATCTCTCCTTTTCAATAGTAAAAAATTATACTTTTTCTTAAGCATACATCTTAGTAATAATTAATAATTTTTACACTACACAGTATCAACTCAAATCTTTTTATAATATTTGTGATAAAAAATCACTAATACAATTATACTCTTTTTTTGCATTTTTGTCAAAACAGCTAGCTAATTGCTAATTCGTATGGAAAATCTATTGTACCATCACCACTGATTATTTCAACCGTTGATTTTAAATATAATGATGGATAAATAGCTGGTAAATGCACACAATAATGACTAGTCATTTGCCCTGTACTACGTTTACTTAAAGCATCGCTAGTTGTAGCTCTTAAAGGGGAGATTAATCTTATATAAGTCTTAGGCATCCAACTAGAATTAACGCAATTTTCTGCCCTATAATCATTAATTGAATTATTATTATCATTTAAAACAACATTTTTATAACATTCTTTTGATGAATAGGCATAATCGCTTGCATAAATTAAAGCAACTTTTCCAACCCAAGAAATCGTTTTTGTAATTGATACGCCACTATCTTTCGTTCCAACTTCACTTCCTCTTTCCATAATATAAACATCATTAGATAACATGTTATAATAAGATACTGCAGCTGTATACCATTTTGCATCTCCTATCATATTTTTCGCTTCTTCAGTTAATCCTGTAGAAGTAAAATCACACGAAACCGAAACATTATTTCTAGCGTTATAGCATTTTCCAGTTGTTCTATTATAATACAAACTACCATTTACTCCAGAATATCCTGGATTAAGAAGTCTCATTATATCGGCTCCATTGTACGTTCCACTCTCTCCCCACTGATTTATTCCATTACCAGAGTTAATTGATGTTGCACTTGTATCCCATGAATAATCTCCTATACTTTCTTCTCGTATTAATTTTAGTCTATTCTCATAATTTCCTGTTCCACCATCTACTGGGGATACTCCTATAATTCTCCAAGTTTCATTGTTAAAATTTACATAGTTTTTTACTTCTTCATTACTTCCACTATATCTGTATTCAACTAAAGCTGGAGTTTGTTCTGTTTCTGGTTGATTTAGTTTGATTAAGCCTTCTAAGTTATCTTCTTCATATTTTCTTATTATAACATCACTTGCTAATTTACTTTTTTCTTTAAAACAAATACATCTTCATGTGATTCTTCATAGTAGACCCATTTTCCTTCAGACATTGCAGATGGTTCATCCAATTTAGCAAATTCATAGTTGATTGGTGTAATGACTGCTAATGGATGCACCATGAACATTTTGATTTGTTTTGCAGAAACTGCAGGTTTATACCCTTGTGTGAAGTCATATACAGTTTTCATTAATTCTGATGGAACTTCAACGATTTTAACCAAGTCTAAGTTAGCGATAGTTCTGTTTAATTTATTTTCAGCATCACCAATGATTACAGTTCTAGCTAATTTTTCAGCTTGTTTTAACATTGCATTGTAAACTGGTGTGATATATAAGATTCTTCCTGTAGATGGAACACGTGCTTCAGCCATGTTGATCATCATTTTATCAAAATATTCTAAGATATTTGCTGCTGTGATTTCATCAGTAATAGGTGTTTGACCTAATTCTTGATATTCAGCATAGATTTTAGAAACACAATATACGTCCATTTCAGGGAATTTTTGTTCTTGGTTGAATGTTTCAGTAATATTACCGATTGAAGCAACCATATTTGTTTGATCAATATCTTT
>USDC01000158.1 GCA_900553435.1 uncultured Mycoplasmatota bacterium | reverse complement strand
TAAGAAAAAGCAACTAAAAAAGCTCCTATATATCCTACTACGCTTATTACTTTTGCAAGATTTCTTAGTCTTAACTTAAGAGGACTTTCTGGTTGTTTTTCCTTTAATTCATTAGCAACTTTACCAAAAAAAGTATCTTCACCTACACTAGTTACTAACATTTCACCATCTTTAGCAGTAACTACTGTTCCTCTATAAAGTTTTACATCTTTTTTTATTTCTTTTTTTACTTCCTTACTTTCACCAGTCATAGAGGACTCATCAACTTTAAGTTCTCCACTAATTAAGACTCCATCAGCTGGGATTTTATCCCCGCTTTCAAGTAATATAATATCTCCTACAACAACATCTTCTAATAAAATATTACTAACAACTCCATTACGCCTTACCTTACACTTTATTCTAGAACTTTCCTCTTGTAGTCTTTCAAAAGCTTTTTCACTACCATATTCTGAAATTGAAGAGATGAGTGAAGCTAAGAGTATAGCAATTACAATACCAATTGTTTCATAATAATCTTTAAACAAAAATACAACTTTAATCGCAAGAGCTATAAGTAGTATTTTTATTATAGGGTCTCCAAGTGATTCTAAAAACAATTTAAAAAAACTATCCTTTTTTTTCGCAGCAATAGTATTAGAACCATATTTTCTTTTATTTAATAAAACTTGCTCATTATTTAGTCCTGTATTAATATTTGTATTTTCTCTTATATGAAACATTTTCTTCACCCATTTAATACTATTAGGACAAGCATAATTTTATACTAAAAAACTGTTAAATAATTTTAACAGTTTAGTCTTTTAACTTTAAATTTATCTTTGTTTTCCTTTTTCTTCTTCATTTGTTGTGCTTGATACAGGACCCTCACTTAAAATTTCCATAATTCTTTCTCTCTTTATTTCTTCAGGAGTTTTTTCTTTTAAGGTTTTATCTTTATCTGCTTCATTTTTAGGATTAAAAGTATTTTTTGGTTGTTCTAAATTTTTGTCTTTTAAAGATTTTTCTAGTTCTTCTTTTTCAGAGCTTAAAAATTTATTATTTTCTTCTTTGATTTTCTTAAATTCGGGATTATTTTCAAAAACTGTTTCTTCTAGCTCTTTTTCTTTTTCTAATTTTTTATCTGGGTCAAGTTCTAATGATTTTCTTTTTAATTCTCTAAGTTCTCTTCCATCAAATAAAATTGTAGAAGTAACTCCAGCTACAGTAACTGCCGCACCAAAACCTGCGCCCACCGCCAGTGGTGAAAGAGACATCATAGGAGTAATACCAGTAACTGATGAAAGGATTGCAAAACCAATTGGAGGTATAGCTGCACAAGAAATGCCAGCTACAAAACTTAAAAATACTCTTTTATTCCTATCTTTAATTAATTGTTTTAATCTATTAGTAACTTTTTTATACTCTTTCTCATTTTCAGTTGTAGTGAAATCTTCATTTACTTTAATATCCATAAAATCCTCTTTTCTATTTACCTCTATTTTCTAAAAGTCCATTTCTTTTTAAAACATTATATATAACTCCTTTTTGAGTAAAATCTAGAAAATTGTCTAATACTTGCTTTACTTCTTTTAAATAAACTACAAATATATTCTTCTTCCTTTTTAGAAATAGTATTAATAGGTTTTCTGTTTTTATTTCCATGTTCTAAAGAAAACTCATCATCTAGTATTTCTTTTTTTAATTTTAGAATATATTTTTCATGATAACCAGTTAATTCCGCTATCTCTTTATATGTCATATATGTGTCATTTTTTAGTTTTTTTATAATTAATGAAGCGGCATCATACTTTCTTTTATTCATTTATACCACCTTGAGAACATTATACCATAAGGTAATAAAATTGCAAAACTATTTTTAACAAAGTTGTATAAAACACTATAATATTATATAATTAGAATGAAAACTATAAAGGAGGATAGAATTAAGTTAGCGCCAGGCCATTTATGGTGACGAGGATAGTAGTTATCGAAATATCGGCGGATGCTACTACGGGGAGACTCGTTAGATACATAACAAAATAGTAAAATATCACTTACTACTAAAAAGTGTATCAAAAAAACAATAAAGGAGATTAAAACATGTGTGGAATAGTTGGTTATATAGGCAAAAAAGATATTGCACTTAAAGTATTAACCGATGGACTAAGTGCTCTTGAATATAGAGGTTATGACTCTGCAGGAGTAGCTTATAAATTTGATAATAATGTAAAGATAATTAAATCTTTAGGAAAAATTGAAAACCTAAAAAATGAACTTAATAATGGTGAAGAAAGTAATCTTGGTATTGGACATACTAGATGGGCTACTCACGGAAAACCAAGTACTACAAATTCTCACCCTCATAAT
>USDC01000157.1 GCA_900553435.1 uncultured Mycoplasmatota bacterium | reverse complement strand
TCAACTATTATTTCGTTTACTATTTCTACAATTGGTACATTTTCAAAATCGAATTCTTTCATTTTCATAGCCCCTTTTATCTTTAATAATTATATCAGTTTATTTTAGTTTGAACAAGATATTGTTAAAAAATATAAAATATAATATAATAAAATATGTAAAGAAAAGAGGTTTTAATGAAAAAGGGTTTTACTTTAATAGAAATTTTAGCTGTTATTGTTTTAATGGGAATACTTCTTACTTTTTTATTACCTAAGCTGTTTAGTTTTAGTAAAAAAACAGAAAGTGAACTTTTTGAACAAAAGATAGAAAAAATTAAAATAGAAGCTAGAGAATATGGAAATGATAATATAGATTCACTTAAAATTGAACCCAAAATAATTACAGTAGGTGAACTTGTTAATTATGGATATTTAGATGGAAATAAAAATATTAAAAACCCAATTACTAATAAAGATATGTCTATTTGCGAAATTGAAATTTCATATGATGGAAAAAAGATATATGTTGAATTTATTAAAAATAAAATGGAAGAAAATTATGATGAAAGTTGTGATGGAAAATGAAATTAAAAAATAGTTATTTTTATACTTTAAGAGAAGATGTTAAAGATGAAGAAAGTATAAGTGGAAATTTACTTGTCAGAAGTGGAATGATTAAGAAAACATCTACTGGTATATACATGTTTTTACCACTAGGATTAAGAGTTATAGAAAACTTAAAAACAATTATTAGAGAGGAAATGAACAAAAAAGGTGCACTTGAACTTTCTATGCCACTTTTAATTAATGAAGAATTTTTTGATATTAGTGGTAGAAAAGGAAGTTTTGGTGGAGAGATGTTTTCTTTAACTGATAGAAATGATAAAAAATATGCTCTTGGTCCAACTCATGAAGAACTTTTTACTGTGGCTGCTAAAAGCATGGTAAAAAGTTACAAAGATTTACCATTTAATCTTTATCAAATAGGTAATAAATATAGAGACGAAAAAAGACCAAGATATGGACTTATTAGAGTTAGAGAATTCTTGATGAAAGATGCTTATAGTTTTGATGCCGATAAAAAACAAAATGATGAAAGCTATAAAAAAATGTATGAAGCATATAAAAATATATTTGATAGATGCAAGTTAGAATATTTAGTTTGTAAGTCTGATACTGGTGCTATGGGAGGAGAGTTAAGTGAAGAATTTCAAGCTATCTCAAGCATTGGAGAAGATGAAATAGTAAGTTGTAAATGTGGATATGCTACTAATATTGAACTTGCAACTAATTATTTTGAAATTCCAAAAAATGAGCATGAATTAGAAAAAGAAGAAGTTTATACAAAAGATGCTAAAACAATTGATGATGTTTGTGATTATTTATCATTAAATAAGGAAAAAAGTGTTAAAACTCTTATATATAAATTAATTAATAAAGATGAATGTGTAATGGTTTTAATGTGTGGTAATGATGAATTAAATGAAAAAAAATTGGAAAAGATATGTGATGATGAAATTCAAATGGCTACTACTGAAGAAATATATGAAATATGTAAAACAAAACCAGGTTTTCTTGGGCCAATTGGGGTAAATATAAAAGTAATTGCTGATGAAAAAATTAAATATATGAAAAACTTTTGTGTTGGGGCTAATAAAGAAAACTATCACTTTATAAATGTTAATTTAAAAGATTTTGATGTATTTAAATATGCTGATTTAAGAAAAGTAAAAGAAAGGGATTTATGTCCAATATGTAAAAAAAGTTTAACAATAACTAAAGGTATTGAAATAGGAAATATATTTAAACTTGGTACAAAATATAGTGAAGCATTTGATTTAACTTATTTAGATACAGAAAACAAAAGACAAACAGTTACTATGGGATGTTACGGAATAGGCCTTGGTAGAGTAATTGCCGCAGTAATTGAACAACATAATGATGAGAATGGAATTATTTGGCCCTTAGAACTAGCACCATTTAAAGTTGCAATTGTCATTCAAAATACAAAGGATAAAAAGCAAATGGAACTAGCTTTAAAATATTATGAAGAATTACAAAACAAGAATGTAAGTGTAATTCTTGATGATAGAGATGAAAGAATTGGTGTTAAGTTTAAGGATATGGATTTAATAGGTATTCCTTTTAGGATAACAATTGGTAAAAAAATAGAAGAAAAATTAGTTGAATTTAAAAAGAGAGATGAACAAGATTTTTCTTTAGTTAAAACTGATAAAATAATTGAAACTATAATGAAACATTTATAGTTTTTTTCTTTACAAAACAAATGTACGTGTGTTAAAATTAAGTAGGGTATTAGTATGAATGAAAAGTTAATAGAAAAATTTTTTAAATAATTAATAAATTTTTCTA
>USDC01000156.1 GCA_900553435.1 uncultured Mycoplasmatota bacterium | reverse complement strand
CTCCCATATCATAAGAAATGCTGTTGCTGATCGTTTCGTTTCCATTCTTTCTGCTCACGCCTGTGACATGGTTCTGGTCATCATAAGGATAATGCAGATACCTATTTTAATTTTTACTATTTAATCCTCACCCTTTTATTGTATAAATAGCTTATTTTTTCATTTTCCTCACTCTCCTTTTAATAATTTTTCATTTTCCTCATACCCACCGTCTTTCGCTATTTGTATTGCATCTTTCCCTTCTCCATTCTTCTTATGAATATCTCCTCCCTTATTTATCATATACTTCAAAATTTCTTTACTTGATCTTTCTGCTGCTCTGTGTAATGCTGAAGATTGATTCCCTTCTATTTCTATTACTTTATTTATATCTACTCCTAATTTTATAAAATATTTTACCAACTCTAAATTCCCAGTATCTACTGCATAATACAACAATCTTTCTTTGTTTTGTGTCCCTTGATAACGTTTTTCTTTTATAATAGCCTTTATAAATTTATTTTCTCTTGCTATAACCAGACTTTCCATCTCGTCTTGTGATATTTTCACATTTGTTTTTTGATATAATTTTTTAATTGTTCTTATTGATGATCGGCTTATAAAATCCCCTTTTATTATGTTTATTGTATATTTCTGATTTATCAATCCTTTTATTGCCTTATCATTTCCCTGCATATATCCTTGTAATATTTCTGTTTCATTTGGTTTATATAAATTTTCCTTCAATAGTCTGATTGAATCTTCATTTCCGTAGATTGTTGCTGCTTCCCACATAGATTTTTGATTTATTTTTGTTGATTTCTGTTTACTTAAATACTTATATTTTTTTTCATTTCCAGAAATCACTGCATAATCTAATGCACTATAATTCTCAACTTCATCTTCTTTATATCTTGGACCACTATCAAGTTTTTTATCGCACAAAAATTTAACAACAAATTCATTATTGTAAAGACTTGCTATATGTAATGGATTCATTGCATAATCATCTACAATTTTAAAATCATACCCCTCCTGATATAGCATTTTGACTGTTCGCAGATTGCAATTCGCTGACGCATATAAAATTATATTTTTCTCATCTTTTTTATTAATCTTTTTATCTCGTATATATTTTTGTAAATCTTTATTATTTCCCTCTATCGCTGCTTCTAATGCTTTACTAATTTTTATTGTATTCCCTTGTTTTTTAATTTCTTTAATTATTTTTGTTGTATACTTATATCTCCATTCTCCATTCATTACACTTTTTAAAGTATCATTGTCAAAAATTGCTCCTTTTTTTGTTAAATATTCTATTATCTGTTGACTATCTTTTTCATCCTTAGTTGAAATCTGACTCACAATCTGATCTAATGCTCTGTATCCATTTTCTTTTCCTCTCTTATTTACAGACGCTCCTGCTTCCACTAATGCTTTAACCAATTCATATTTTTTATTACTTGCTGCAATTTGTAAATATGTATTTAACCCTTTAAAACTATTTACATCTGCACCTGCTTTTATAAGTAATAGTGAAATCTGCTCACTACCTTCTATCTCTGATATCTGTTCCATAGCTAATCCTAATGCTCTTTGATCTTTTTTAGCAAATTGAGTTCTATCAGAAAGTTTTAAATGTTCCAAATCTAGATTTTTATCTTCTAAACATTCTTTTACCGCTTGATAATTTTCTTCTTCTATAGCATAAAATAATTTTTCATTTTGTTTATTTACTTGCTTTTTATTACATGCAGTACAAATAGCAACAATCATTATTAACGCTATTGTTATTGCTTTCCTCATATTTCCCTCCTCATATATTTGTCAATAATCAAATACAAACAGTTTAAAACACGTATTATATACTTTTCTTATATTTCTTTTCTCAATAATTCCAAGAAAAAGATTTTACTCTTCCATTGCTTGTAACATTTTTTACTACAAAATTATCTTTTGTCACAAACTTTTTACTTAATTTTGATATATTATATTTTGATGAATTATAAAAATATATCTTTCCTGTCATTTTCAAAGAGTTTTTCCCTCTTGCCCACTTCCTTGGTTGATAATTTGCTGGTTGAAATGCTGTCAACCACCATGCCTTTTTCTGCTTTGTTGTATTTTGACTATCCCTACTAAATAATGGTTTACTATAGCCTTTTGGATACAATGACATTTTCATTCTTAAACGTTTTCCTTTGCTAGAAGCACAAAGCCAAAAGCTTGCGTTAGGATTCTTTCTATAATAAAGACCTATTTCGCACCCACTTGATATACCATATCCATACATTTTTCCATACTTACCCTTCCAAAATTCTAAACGCCAATGATCTGTTATAAATTTTTTATTTTTTATATCCATTCCAAATTTATTAGC
>USDC01000155.1 GCA_900553435.1 uncultured Mycoplasmatota bacterium | reverse complement strand
CTTTTAATTTCATAATACACCTCAAAAAAACTACAGTTTTCTGTAGTTTATTTTACTATTTCTACCTCCCCCCCCAATTGACATTTACTTGGCAGTTTTTGTGTGTATTGCAAGAAAGAATATTCCATTATAACTCATTTAATTTTTCTAGTGCTTCATCAAAAGTAGATACTTTTAATATTTTTATTTTATAGTTGTGTTTTTCTTTTTCTTGTTGTGCTTCTTTATAATTATCCTCAGGAGAGATAAATACATCTGCATGTTTTTTAACTGCTCCTGCTAGTTTATATTTAACACCATCTATACTTCCAACATTTCCCTCACTATCAATTGTTCCTGTTCCTGAGATTGTTAGTCCTTTAGTTATATCTGTTGGATTAAGTAAGTTATATATTTGTAAAGACGTCATTAATCCAGCTGAAGCTCCACTTTCACTTTTTTCCGTCTCTATTTTTATTTTTGGTTCTGTTTTATATTCATGAAGTTCTTGTAAATATACTCCAATTGTTGGTTTGTTTTTTGTTTCTATAAGTTTTCCTGTAACTGTTATTTCTTTTTCATCACGGATAACTTTTATTTTTATTTTTTCGTTTACATTTTTTTCTTTAATTATGTTTTCAATGTCTGTTAGTTTTTCTATTTTTTGATTATCTATTTTTATTATTTCGTCTCCTACTTTTAAGTTTGTTTTAGAGTCTTCTGTTTTAGCTAAAACATAAACTTTACTATCAGTTATATCTATTTTTTTGTTACTTTTTTTATAAGCTAACATTATTGCATTTTCATTCGCAGACTCTAGAGAAATTTTTTGTCTCTTTATCGCGTCATCATATTCTTCTCCCTCTAAAGTAACTTCACTTTTATCTTCAATATCCCATGATGGGATAATTTTTGCAAGTAAATAAAAAGCAACAGTTCCGTTTCTTGAAGTTACATAAGTTGCATTAATTGTACCATCTTTTTCATATGCATCTTCTATTTCTATTCTTTCTTCCAAGTTTAGTAGTGAACCTGGTGAGTAAATTTCTGTTCCCGTCGGGATTAAAAATAAAGATAATACTATTATTTCAATAGTTAATATTTTATAGTTTTGTTTTACAAATGTTTTAAAAGAATTTCCTAATTTTTTTATTTTTTCATATAATTTATTATGCATGTATTCCTCCTATATAATTATAACACAAAGGTGTTGATATAATGAAAGGTTTTATTAAAAAAACTGTTATTCCTATTCTACTAATAGTCTTTACAACATATATAATAATAAACCCATATTGTTTAATTCATAGTGTTGAATATTCAACTGAATTATTTGTATATAATATTTTTCCAACTTTATTTCCGTTTTTTATAATTTCTGAATTTTTAACTAATTATAAAATCACATATATAATAGGTAAAGCTTTAAAAAAAATAATTGGAAATTTATTTAAAATATCTGAAGAAGAATCTTTTGCTTTTTTATTAAGCATATTTAGTGGACAACCAAGTAATGCAAAATATATTAAAGATTTACTTGATAATAAAAAAACATCATTAAATAATGCTAGTAATTTACTTTGTTACACCTTCTTCCCTAGTCCAATGTTTATTATAGGAACTATAGGAATTTTATTTTATGATGATATTAATATAGGTTATATAATTTTAATATCTGTTTATGTAACAAATATTATTTTGGGAATTTTCTTTAGAAATAAAAACGAAGTATTATATAATAATATTAGCTCTACTATTACATTACCTTTTGGAGAATTAATGCAAAAAAGTATAACAAACGCATTTAATACTTTAATTTTAATATTAGGTAGTATGACTATTTTCATAATTTTAACTAATACAATTATAAGTATGTTTAATTTTAACTTTTATATAGAAACTTTTATTAATTCTTTTTTAGAAATAACTGGTGGATGTAAAAAAATAAGTTTATTAGAAATAAGTTTAAATTTAAAAATTATATTAACTTGTTTTATATTAAGCTTTGGAGGATTTTGTATACATTCTCAAGTTAAAAGTATTTTATACAACTATAAATTTGAATATAAAAAAGTAATCTTTTTTAGATTACTTGCTTCAATTATTAGTCTAATTATTTCATATGTTTTGATTTTTATTATATGAGTAAGCTTCAATATTAAAATCAAACTTATGATTATTTTTATTTTCAACTTCTATTATGATTTTCATAAGTCCAGTTGAATTATTAGTAACATACATATCTTTTACCAAATATCCATTTGGCAAGTCTTTGATTATTGTATTTTCATCTTTTGTTCCATATGCGATTTTTTTATCATTTGTTATAGTAATAAATTTTTCTGTATTATCTTTAAATGTAATCTTAGTAATTTTTTTATTTTCATCAACGGG
>USDC01000154.1 GCA_900553435.1 uncultured Mycoplasmatota bacterium | reverse complement strand
CCAAAAAGCGGATGTAATGAAAGTGGGACAACTCCAGAAAGCTATGTAGGAACAACTAGCAATGCTTGTTCTATACATTATTCAGGTTTGAAATTCACAGATACAGTAATGATAGACGGAGAAGGGTATAACTGGACAAATAAACGCGGAAGTAAAAGAACAATGCCAAGTTATAATACAGACTCAATGTCAACTGGAAACCCAGGTAGTGGTGCCGCACGTATAACAGCCCTAACTTTAGGCGCAGAAAGTGTTCTAACAAAATTAAGTTCAGTAGTAGTTACTACTAAATATGTGGATGAAGAAGGAAAAGAAATTGCCACAAGCACCCAAACAATAAAAAATGTAGGAGAAGAATATACAACAACTCCTAAAGACATAGATGGATATGTATTAAAAACAACTCCATCAAATGCTAGTGGAACAGTAGAAGAAGAAAATATTACTGTTACATATGTTTATCAAAAAGTATATAAAGTAGATTATAAAAGCGATAGTAATGGAATAATTGTAGGATTTTCTACAGAAGAAGTGGTAGAAAGCGGTAACCCAAGAGGCTCTTTAACTACTCCAAATACAGGATACCATTTAGTTAATTGGACAGCTAACAAAGATGTTACACTTATGAATGGTACAAAGAAAAATTCTGGTGTTGCTTTAACTATGGGCGAGATAAAGCAAGTAGTCATAACAGAAGATGTAACTTTTACTGCTCATCATGAAATAAATAAGTATACAGTAAATTATAAAAGTGATAGTAACGGAACAATCGCAGGAATAACAACTGAAGAAGTTAACTATAATAATAATCCAAGTGGTTCAGAAGAAACTCCAAGTGAAGGATATCATTTTACTAGTTGGGTCGCAGATAAACAAATAACACTAAATGATGGAACAACTATACAAAAGGGAGATATTCTTACTCGAAATGATGTGTTAAACGCTATAATAGTAGAAGATGTAACATTTACTGCATTACATGAAATAAATACATATACAATAAATTATAAAACTGATAACGATGGCATAATAACTGGAATAACAACTGAAAAAGTACAATATAATAAAAATCCAACTGGAACAACAGAAAGTTCAAAAAGTGGATACCACTTTGTTAACTGGACTGCTGATAAAGATATTACACTTGAAAACGGGACAAAGAAAATAACTGGTTCAATTTTAACAATAACTGATATAAAAAATACTTTAGTAAAAGAGGATATAACATTTACCGCTCATTATGAAATAAATAAATACAATATAAAATATGAAACTGATGAAAATGGAGAAATAACTGGGAAAACTGAAGAAGTTATAGAACATGGAAAAAATCCTACAGGTACAGAAGAAGAATCAAACCCTGGATATTGTGAATCTAGTGGATGGATTGCAGATAGGCCAGTCTTCTTAACTGATGGGACAGTTATAGAAAAAGGAAAATTAATTACTGATGAAGAATTAATAAGAATAGATGTTAAAGAAGATATAACATTCACAGTATTTCATAATAGATGTTATGGAGATTTAACTATTTTAAAATTAGATGAATCAACTAAAGAAGAAATAGAAGGAGTAGAGTTTAAGTTAAAAAATAAAGATGGAAGTGCTGCGAAAGATATATATGGTGAGTCCGTAGAAAACGCAGTTACTTCAGAAAAAGGTATCGCTAGATTTACAAATATTTTATATGGAGAATATTTATTAGAGGAAGTAAGAACTAATGGATATTATAAAGTATTAGAAAGTGATATAGAAATAACATTTGGAGAAAATGAAGATGCTATTAATTTAGAAGAAGTAAATGAAGATGCTACAAGTTATGTAATAACTAATAAGGCAATAGAATTTAATTTTATAAAACAGGATAAAGATACTTTAGAAAACTTAGAAAACGCAGAATTTGAAATTAGAAATAATGATGATGAGGTATTTAAGAAAATAACAACTGAAGAAAACTTAAATATATCGATACCAATGGGAGAATATACACTTGTAGAAACAGAGGCGCCAAGAGGGTATGTAGAAGCAAATACAGAAATTAAGTTTGAAATTTTAGAAAATGGGAATGTAGAACTAAAAACAGAGAATAGCGCTTTATATAAATTAACAAACTTAGAAGAAACTGAAGAAGATACTTTAATTGTTTATAATGAAAAAGAATTAATAGAAACTCCAATCACAGATAGTTATAAATCTTTGGCAATTAAAATTATAGGTGGCATATTTATAATGTTTGGAGGAATATTAATATATAGAAAACTTAAAATTGCTAAACAAAGATCTTTATAGTTAGTACTCTTATGTACTAGCTATTTTTTATTGATTACATTTAAAAAACATGTTGTTTTCTTTTACTTTGTAGTATAATAACAATGGA
>USDC01000153.1 GCA_900553435.1 uncultured Mycoplasmatota bacterium | reverse complement strand
GTTTATTTTATATAAGTCTACCCCCCCCGCAATTGACATTTACTTGGCAGTTTTATTCAATTAAAGATATTTTAACATACCCGTTTCCTATTCCTTCTCCCTCATTAAAATATCCTCCTAAAGGATTTGGAATTCCAACTTCTTCTCCTTTTACATTTGTCCAATTATTACCATATCCATCTATCATAACAGTATTAATAAATTTTTTACCACTATAATGAATAGAACATGAATTATTAGTTGTTCCAGTTGTACATCCATTTTTTGGAGTAGTATCATTTTCTGATGTTACTGCAACACATCCAGTATGTCCACTTATATATGATGAACCACCTGATGAATATCCGAGTCCACATCTTTCATGAGAAGTTTGAGAATCAAAAGGTTTAGAGTAACCGCCACCACCTCCATAGTAGCCTCCTCCACCCCCAGAAGAACCATAATAAAGAGTCGTAACTTCTCCATTACCTCCAACTCCAAAGTCTCCATAAAGAGTGTTTTTATTTGAGTATCCAGCACTTGTTTGAGTAGCTCCGTACGCATAATATTTACTTTCTCCAGAAGCGCACGAACTATCTTTTTTATATGTACTTTCTGAAGTTAAACCTCCACCACAAGAAGCTCTTCCAGAGCCAGCAGCAACCATAATCCTACTTCTTAAACTTATTGTGTTATTCCACTCCCCGCTTACGAGTCTTACATCTGTTGCGCCTCCACCTGAATAATTTTGACAATACCCTACCGAATTTCCACCAGTATCACAATAACTTCCTTTACTTGAACTTCCTCCACCGTTAAATGTCGCATTAATTGAATTCTTTTTTCCAACTTCCCCTATATAAATATATAGCTTTTCATCTTTATTTAGTAAAATTTCACCAGAAGTATATGCTCCATTATAATTACTTTTATCCCCTACATTATCTTCATACAATAAATCTGCTCCCCATAATTCAAATTTATATTTACCGTTTATTGGAACAACAAAGGTTTGGTAATTTCCAGTATAATCGTACTCCCAAACACTTTTCTTCATAAAATATATATTACAAAAAAATTTTCCATCAATACTATCTTCTTCTACATTTAAATCTAGTTTCCATGTTTCTTTATCAAAATTTACTTTTATATTATCTTTTGTGTTTTCACAAACTGTTTTATTATAAACATACTCATCTTTACTTGGAAATGTTTCGCTTTTTAAATTTCCTTCTTCTGTCTCAAGTATTACACTTATATTTTTATTTGCCTTTTCTTCTTCTTTTTTTAATGAAAAAAGAGAAGCAAATACTAAACTAAATGTTATTAAAATTATTATTACTTTCTTCATAAAATCACCAAAAAAACTACAGTTTCCTGTAGTTTATTTTAGTAAAGTCTACCCCCCCCGCAATTGACATTTACTTGGCGGTTTTTTGTGTATATTGATTTTCTTTATTGTTTTCAATAATTAAGTATTAATTTTTTTCTATTCAATAAACATTGCATCTCCAAAAGAGAAAAATCTATAATTTTTTTTAATTGCTTCATTATATGCATTTAGAATTATTTCTTTTGTTGCAAAGGCACTTACTAACATTAAAAGAGTACTTTTTGGTAAATGAAAATTTGTAATTAAAGCATTTGTTGCTTTAAATTTATATGGTGGATAAATAAAGATGTTTGTATTTTCAGCACATTCTACAAATTTATTATATTTACTATATATACTTTCCAAAGTTCTTACTGAAGTTGTACCGACACATATTATTCTCCTATTTTCACTTTTAGCTTTATTTAAAATATCTGCGGTTTCTTTTGTCATTTTATAAAATTCACTATGCATACTATGGTCTTCTATGTTTTTTTCTTTAACTGGTTTAAATGTTCCTAATCCAACATGTAATGTTATTTTCGCTATTTGTATTCCTTTATCTTCTATTTCTTTTAATAACTCTTTTGTAAAATGAAGACCCGCAGTAGGAGCAGCTGAACTACCTAAATACTTTGCATAAACTGTTTGATACCTATTTTTATCATTTAATTTTTCTTTTATATATGGAGGAGAGGCATTAAACCAAGTTCCTCTATAATTTCTAAAAATATCCCATCATATATCATTTTAAAAACAGAAATTCCCTCTCCTTTTACTTTTATACATTCCGCTTTTAAGGAATTATTAAAATAAATTATCGTTCCTTTTTTAACTCTTTTTTGAGGTTTTACTAAACATTCCCATATGTCTGGTTCTATTTCCTTTAAAAGTAATAATTCTATTTTAGCTTTTGTATCTTTTTGTCCTATAATTCTTGCTGGTAGAACTTTGGTATCGTTTATTACTAGTACATCACCTTTATTTAAGTAATTAATTATATTGTAAAAAATTTCATGTTTTATTTCT
>USDC01000152.1 GCA_900553435.1 uncultured Mycoplasmatota bacterium | reverse complement strand
GAAAGTTTTTAGTAATATATAAAAAATAACGTAAAATGGAAAGGCTATATTTATGAAACGATTAAAGGTTAATTTTTTTATGCAGAAACATAAGAAGTTTCTTTTTTTTATTGTGACAATTATAGGTGTAGTTTTTGGAGTATTTGCTATAAAAAAGATAAATGGGGAAATGATATCTAATAATCCAACTATGTTTGGTGTTGCTGGAACATTGATTGGGGCTGTGATTGGTGGATTTTTTTCATTAATGGGATCTGTGTGGGTTAATTCAAAACAACAGAAAGCTACACAAAACATAAAAAGGAAAAATGTTATATATAGTCCAATATATGATGAGTTGGTAGATATTCAGAATAGAATCCTTATTGGAAATCCATACCCTACTATGATTAGATTTGAAAAAGGAATGCAAACTATGCTTCCACATCCACAATTTTCAGCATGGGGACGAATCAAGGCAGATACTCGTTATTTGGAAGTTCCTGAGTTGTTATCAAAACAGATGGAGCAATTAGAAGAAGCTATATGTAAATATCAGAGTATACGTGGGAAAGTAAGTAATGAAATACAGGAAATTTTTAATAATATATTAAGAAAAAATGGTTTGGTAGAATGTAGCATAGTAAATATTGGTGGTGTAATATCAGGAGATATATTGTCAGATGAAAGAATGGATATTTATGGAAAAGCAATGGAATTTGATGGTGAAAAGAAACTAGATAATAGTATTAAAATGAAAATTAATAGTGAAATATATGACCTGTGTAATAAAAATCAAATTGTTTTAGAGACTAGGTTATGTTATGAAAATTGGCTTAAAATTCAAAGTGAAACAATTCAGATGTTAGGATTATTAATTAGGCAGGTATTATTGAAATACGAAGGATAAAACGTGATGAAAAATGGGTTAAGAAAATATAAAATTGAAAGAAAATTACATGAAAAAATAGATTCAAATCCGGATTTAAAGTATTATTTAGATAATGAATATGTAACAGAGATAATTGATTTATTGATTGATGGAATTGGAGAAGTTATTGAGGAGAATAATGAGGCGTTAATGAATGACATTTTTCTGGAATTAAGATCGCGAAGACATTAAGAAATTGGTCAGGATGCTGCAGAGAAGGATATGATAACTTAAGCTTCGGAAACTGAGAAATTTTAATGTAAGAAGAGAGGTATGAAAAAGATAGAAAAATTTAAGATATGTAATTTATTAATTATTCAGCGAAGTCAAAAATTATTGTTGAATACATGATAGAAAGAATAGGGAGAAATATAAATTATGCCTGAATACAATAATATATATAATTTTAAAAATCCGGTTCGGCATTTTTTAAACATTGATAATTTAATATTTAGAAATCCAGAATCTATAGATATAAACGATACAAGCTGGACGGTTCCTGTTAAATTTCGAGTTTTAAAAAATGAGTCAGATTTCAGAACATTAAAATTACCTAATATACTTCAATTTGCAGTTGCATATGAGCATTTTAAGGATTTTCCAGAGTTTTGTGATCCATATGGAATGGAAGAAAAACATAAACGCTTAAGTGCTAAACTAAATACAGGAGATTTTACTATTGGATCTTTTGAAGATCAACTTCAAACAGATTTTAATAACCTTTGTATATATGATAATTTAATGAAATTAGACATAAAAGATTTTTACGGGCGAATATATACACATTATCTTGATTTTAATGGGTTGGAAGATAGATATTTAACTAATATGAATAATGGTGCAACAAATGGGATTATTATGGGAAATTATTTATCATTATATTTTGCAGAGCAACATTTAGCTAAAATAAGTAAAAAAATTGAAAATGAATTGGCTACAGAAAATATTAATTGTGAATATTCATATTTTTCAGATGATTTTTATTTCTTTTGTAATAAACATGATAATAATAGAATTAAAAAAATTTTTGATAAAGTATTAGAGGAGTTTGATCTTGAACGAAATAGTCATAAGAATATGATATATGATTATCCATCGTATACAGAAGAAACTATTATGACAAGATATTGGAAAAAAATTAACGCTTATGCAAATACTCATTCTAGAAATAGAAAAAGAGATATAAAAAAGCATTTAGTCTTTATTAATCAATTATTATATAGAATTTCGGATTTCTCAATAAAAAACAAAAGAATTTTTATAAATAACTTTTTTAAAGGAAAATATTTTTATAGTATTAAAGAGAAATTAACAGAATATGAACTGACAGATTATGAGTATCATGAATTATGTTATTTATATAGAACTTCACCAGAAGCTTTGCTATATAGTATTGAATTAATAAAACAACTTCCTGATTTTGATTCGGAAAAGATAAAAAAATTTTTTGAAGTGAGATTTAAAGAAAGTTTAAAAAATCAACAT
>USDC01000151.1 GCA_900553435.1 uncultured Mycoplasmatota bacterium | reverse complement strand
TAATAGTTGATGCAGTAAACAAAAACGCATCAGATATCCACTTTGATCCAAGTAAAAAGAATATAAAGGTTAGAATAAGAATTGATGGAATATTATTTGATTATGCGATTATACCTAATGAATTCAAAAAAAATATGATATCAAGAATAAAAATGATAAGTGGAATGAATATTATGGAAACTAGACTTCCTCAAGATGGTGCGATTAAAACAAGATTACAAGATAAATTGCTTGATTTAAGGGTTTCAAGCCTACCTACTAATGCTGGAGAAAAACTGGTTATAAGAATTCTTGATTATACAATGAGTACTGAGGGGTTAGAAAACTTAGGTTTTAATACTGATGCCCTTGAAAAAATTAAAAGACTTATTGCATCTCCTAACGGAATCATTCTTGTTACTGGGGCAACTGGTACTGGTAAAAGTACTACGGTATATTCTATATTACAAAAACTAAATACAGAAAATGTTAATATAGTTACTGTTGAAGACCCAATAGAAATGGATTTGCCAGGAATTAATCAAGTCCAAGTAAACTCAGAAATTGGACTTACCTTTGCAAGAGTACTAAGAAGTATTTTAAGACAAGACCCAAACATAATAATGATTGGAGAAATTCGTGATAATGAAACTGCTAGAATTGCTGTTCGAGCATCAATTACTGGACATCTTGTACTTTCTACACTTCACACAAATAATGCACTTACGACTATTGAAAGACTTACTGATATGGAAGTTGAAAGATACTTACTTGGAACAGCACTTACTGGTATTGTAGCACAACGTTTAGCAAGAAAAGTATGTCCTAAATGTAGAATTCTAAGAGATACTACAGAATATGAAAAGGCTGTATTTAAACAAATTTTAAACAAGGACGTTGAACATATTTATAGTGCTAATGTTAAAGGTTGTCCAGAATGTAATAAAGGATATAATGGAAGAATTGCAATATTAGAAGTACTTGTAATAAACGAAGAAATAAAAGATGCAATTACATATAAAAAACCAAAAAGTGTTCTTGAAAAATTAGTTTATACTGATAAAACTAAAACATTACTACAAGATGGATTAGAAAAAGTAATATCTGGAGAAACTACTTTTGAAGAAATATTTAAAATTATTGATTTTACAAATGATATATTTAAATAAAGAACTTAGACAAACCTAAGTTCTTTTCATATAATACTCTTCAATATTAACATCACTTTTCTTGTTCATTTCAATATTATCAAAAATTAATTCACGTAAATAACCAGTATATTTATATGTTGTTACCTCACCATCTTTTTCTAAAACTTTATATAAATCATTTCCAATTATAAAATAACTACTTTTTTCATCATATATTTTTATTACATCAGTTTTCTTAATTTTTCTATGCTTAATTATTCTTGCTATTTCAAGGTTTTCTTTAAACATTCGAGCCGAAACATAAATATTTGAAATAGAATTACTTCCTTTAATTTCAATCTCTCCAATTTTCCAAATTCCTTCAGATAACCTAACAAACTTTTTCTCAAGTTTTTTAATAGTTCCTTCAATTTTAAAAATAATTGTATTCTCATTAAATTCAGCATATAAAGAAACAAGATTATTATTTTTAGTATAATATTTTCCATTTATACTGTTACCTGATACACAAAATTCACCACTATTTATTAATTTTAGAATACTTTCTAAAACACCTGGTAAATGAGGAACCTCTTCTTTATATTTAAAATAAGGATAAATTAATTCCATTGCTTTTTCTTTCATTTTTAAACACCGGAAGATATTTTAACAAAAAATATTAAAAAACTCAAGAATATTAATTATTAAATGATAACTGCTTTTTATTAATTTTACTTACTATCTTTTTAATTTCACAATTTTAAGAAACTCTTTTCCAGATATATACAGTAATGTATGGTTGTAAATTTGAAAAACTACTTCCACTACCACTAGAACCTGTAGTTGACGCATTAGTAGTTACTGTATGAGAATGATTACCGGCAGAACCAGTATCATAATAACCTGTAAGTTCAGTATCTTTCGAAATCGAATATACATTTGAATAAATGGAAGGTACTTTTGTAGTAAGTGTAGGTATTGAATGAGTGTGTCTTCCACCAGTTGATGTCTTACCACTTAAAGAGGGTATTGAATGGGTATGACTTGGTAAATTACTTGCTGTAAGTGTGGTACTTTTACTTCCTCCTGTCTTACTTGATACATTAAAACTACTGTCTTCTTCATCTACCCCTACTAATGTTTTTCCTTCACTTACTCTCTCCCAACTTCCTCCCATTATTTCACTTGGGTTTCTTTCTTCAAAACTTATATATACACTACCTACTGGATATAATACGTCTACTAAATCTTTTACCTTGAGTCCATATAAGTTTTGTTCACTTTCTATTGGGCTTTCACTACTTCCTGTTGAAGTCTCTGGTAAGATACTGTTTCCACTCATGTCTG
>USDC01000150.1 GCA_900553435.1 uncultured Mycoplasmatota bacterium | reverse complement strand
TATTTTATCAAAATATCTTTTTCTTTTTTTCTTATCTATATATAATTCTATATCTAAAGAAGAAAGTTCATACGCACTTAACTTTAATAAGAGTTTTTCTTTTTTCATTGTTCCTCCCAAATAAAAAGGATGATACAAGGAGCAAATAAATGCGGTACCATCCTTAAGATTACTTAATTTTTTCAACACACACATGTGCGTTCTTACTTTTAATAAGAATCATCAAGAGTGATCTATATCTATCATATTTATTAGTTTACACCAACCACTAACTCTCTTTAAAATATTAATAAATACCGTCTCTATCATTTGATCTAAAATCTATTTTTTCGAGTTCATCAATTACTTCAAGTTGTCCTTCAACTATACTACGTAATTTTCTTTTTAAATAATTTATATTTCTTTTTAATCTATCTGTGTCCTCTTCAGCTTTCTCAGCCTTTATTAATGCTTCATTTATAATCCTATTAGCATTACGTCTTGCATCATTTATAATTCTTTCACTTTCTTCATGAGCAAGTCTTTTAATTTCTGAGGATTTGCTCTCAGCAGTAAATATTGCTCTATTTAAAGTTTCTTCAACTTGTTCATAATGCTTTAACTTATCTTTTAAACCTTTTATTTCAATTTCGCTTTCAATAAATTTTGCTTCACTCTTCTTTGATTTTTCAAGTAAACTTTCATACTCTCTAATCATCTCATCAATAAAGTTATTTACTTGATTTATATTATAACCGCGAAATTTATGTTCAAATTTCTCCATAGGACACCTCGATTATTTATTTTTTTACCACTCAACTAAATCTTGTTCAACTACTTCTTTTCCGTCATCTTCTGTAATTTTACCTTGGACATTTATATTTTTAGGAGTACATAAATAAATTCCACTTCCTACTTTTTGTAAGTCTCCTCCAATCGCATATAAAGTTCCACTTAAAAAGTCAATTATTCTTTTTGCTTGATCACTTGTTACTCTTTTAAAATTAACAAGCACAGAATTTTTAGCTTTTAAATGATCTGCGATTTGTTGTGATTCTGAGTATGCTCTTGGTTCTAGTAGTATCATTTTATTTCCATCTTCACCTGTATTTTTACCTTGTTTGCTTGGTTTGTAATACTCCTCATCACTACCTAGTATTTCTTCGCTTTCAAATATATCTTTAAATTTTTTAAATGCCATATTTTTTACGCCTCCATTATAAACTTACTTACCTTAGTTAATTTTAACATAAATTAAAGTTTTTGCAAAGACTTTATTTAAATTTACGTTTCTTTCTAAAAAATAAATACAATATAACAATTATTAAAGCAGAAAATGATAATAAAATTATATTTTTAGTTGTAAAAAATTTATATTTTATATCATCTTTTAAATAAACATCATATTTTTCTACCTCTTCTTTATCAGCATAAATTCTAACAGTACCTAATTTATCTCCTTTAGTGATTTTCATATTTATTTCATTTATTCCATCATATTTTACTTTTATCTCTGAGGATTTTTTTAAATATTTTTTTATTGTTTTATCTTGTTTTAATAAATATTCTTCTTTCTTACCATCTTTAACTTTTAACTTCTTGATTATATCATTCTTTTTAATTATAGGAATGTAATCATAATTTATTCTATAATAATCGTATATTTTATTCGCATCAATTATATGATAAGGAATATTTGCATTACTTGGTGCATTACATGTAACAAGAAGATAATCTACATTATTTAAGGTAGAGATACTTGCTAGACAAAGTCCAGCTTCATCAGTATAACCTGTTTTAGAGCCTTTTATTTTAGATGTATCTATATTAAAGTGTTTTCCTATACTTAATACTGAACTTTCTAATTCTAAATTATTTGTAGTCTTATATTCTTTTGTTTCAAATATTTTTTTAAATTCAGGGTTTTTAAGAGCATATTTTAAAAGTAATGATACATCATAAACTGTTGAAGAATGTCCTTCTTC
This sequence comes from uncultured Mycoplasmatota bacterium, assembly GCA_900553435.1. Classification (GTDB taxonomy): domain Bacteria; phylum Bacillota_I; class Bacilli_A; order RF39; family UBA660; genus UMGS1611. The sequence continues at coordinate 513 of USDC01000150.1, read as the reverse complement.
ATCTATTCCAGTTACATTTTTAAAAGAAGTATTTTTCATTCCTATTTCTTTTGCTTTTTCATTCATTAGTTCTACAAAAGCCTCTTCACTCCCAGAAGTTTTTATTGCAAGAGATATACATGCATCCGCACCAGATGGTAAAAGTGCTCCGAAAAGCAAATCTTCTACAGTTACAACTTCTCCTACTTTAAAACCAGCAACTGAAAGACCATAATTGTTTTCTACAGCTAATTTTGGAATAGTAACTTTTTCATTTAAATCCAGATTTTCAAGTGCGATTATACTAGTCATCATCTTAGTAAGACTTGCAATTTCAATTACTTCATTTTTGTTTTGTTCAAAAATAATATTATTATCATTCATATTATACAAAACAACATTTTTACTATTTAAAGAAAGCTCTGAAGCATTTATATTAAAACAAAAACAAATAGTAAAAATTGTAAAAATTAAACAACCAAGCATCCTTTTCACTACTATCACCATTTTAATAATACAACAAATAATATAATT
>USDC01000149.1 GCA_900553435.1 uncultured Mycoplasmatota bacterium | reverse complement strand
TTAGCAGGGGCGCCTCTTCAGCCTCTTGAGTATGTCTCCATCGCATCAGTGCCCATTTATAATATCATCTAATTTTACATTTGTAAATAGTTTTTTAAAAAAAAGACTATTTTTTAGTCTTTTTTCAACATTTGAACAATTTTCTTAATTAAAGTTATTAAAATAAAATTTGAAAATCATTAAATCGATATTTTAATATTTTATTTCATATTTTGACAAAACTATACATATTTTAGAAACTTTCAGAGGTCGAACTGTCTGTTTTGTAAATTACATAAATTTTACAGCAAAGATATAATGATATTACTGTTATCAAAATATCATATTAATTCTGTAAGATAATCCATCAAAAAAATACTCACTTATGATAATAGGTTTTGATAAGCTGACAACGGCTTAAAAACGTGCTTTAATAGCCATTATCAAAACTTACAAGTATTGATAATACACTTGATTCTGGCTCTAAAAATCTTTTAAATAAGTTACATGATATGATAATTTTAAATCTGTAGGAAGGAGAAATCACAATGGATCGAGAAGAAAGGTTACAAGCTTTAAACGAAATCGAAGGGCAATTAAGCCAGTATTTGGCGGCCGACAAAAAGAATTGGATACAGACCTATCTATTAATGTCTGAAGTACAAGATAAGGAGCTATATGTAGTTAATTATCGCTCCTACACTAAATGGGTTAACCACTTAGCTGACAGTTTATCAATTCATGTATCTACGCTATGGGCTAGGCTGAAAGCTGGAAAAAACTATGCTGAGTATGCCTCCAGAGCCAGGGATCAGGGGCGCACAGTGCCCAAAATAGAAGAAATAGATGTATCACCCGATAATCTTAACCTATGCGCTAAAGTTGCCGGAAAAAACGCTGTTGAGATGGATAAGCTGGTAGATCAGGTGGTAGCCGGTGATTTGACACGAGAAAATTTGCGGCAGGCTGCCAAAGCAAGAAAGGCTGCAGGTGAATTTGTAGCAAAAAGTCGTTTTGACTGCGTACAGGCGAAAGATAGAACGGAAATGGAAGAAAAAATAACTGCTGCAGATATTATTCTTGCTTTACAATCTTCTAGCTGGCTGTTTAGTCAATCAACAGATAATCCTATATGGGAAAAAGTAATAACAGACCCAAGAGAGTCAGTTAAAAAGACTTACATAAAAGAAAAATATAGAGTCTTTGAAGAGTTTGCAATTGATCCAGGAACGTCCCGCCATTCTCGCCGTCTGGATGCCTTGATTGCCGAAAATATAAGCGTACCGCCTCATACTGACAATCAAGTGAATCTAATCGGAGTTGAAATCAAAGTAGACGTCAACGACTTAAAAAATGATTGTAAAATGCAAGAATATACCGATTTTGTAGACCAGTTTTATCTGGCCGTCCCGGATGAAGAAGATATAGTTAACGCTGCATTATCGATTAAGTTGGATACTTGGGGATTAATAATCGTATCTAAAGACGGACAGATTAAAGTCCTACAGACTGCCGATAAACTACCTGCAATTATGAGAGACAAAACTCTTAACAGCCTAGTTTTAAAGCTATTATAATAAAAAAAGGCCTCAAGTGATTTTTCATTTGAGGTCTTTTCTTAATATTATGTAGCTATCCAACCATTTCCGCAATGCAAGCAGGTGTATGTCTGGACCAAAGCCCACCACCCTTACCAATTAGTTCACCAGGCGTACCGACTATATTATAGCCTTCCAGTTTCTTCTCATCCTGTTTTTCACAGGCAGCATAAATAGCATAGGCATCTACCCATTTTACGCCATATACAGGCTCAGAAAAATTATCACCCATCGCACGGATCATTTTTCTTCCAGCAGATATACCGGCTGTTACATTGCTAAAGCCATCTGCAACCATTTGCTTTTCATTATACCCTTCGGCAATATAATAAACACCATTTTCTCTTTTTCTTAAATATTTCCGCATAAAAAACTACCCCTTTCCAAATTCCTGCTCCGTGTCGATAAATTGATATGGAGCATATTCGCCAAATTGTGATAAGCTCTACTCCTTTATATCCCACAATTTTATTTAATCTTCGCTTTAATTCTACCAAATGTTTCCCGTGCTTAATTTTTAGAGCAAAGCAACCATAACTCTTTCTATCTCTAGCTATCAAATCCATTTTAAGTAGATAAGGACTTTTTATTTAGTCTATCTGCATTATCTTTTCGAAAACGCAAAAATCTTTTTCATCTACTGCCATATCAGTATGATAATGGCCAAAGAACCATTTCTTATATTTTACAGTTTGTTTTATTGTTTCAAAATAGGGGACATTCTCTCACTACCTATTTTACACCAATAGCAAAAATAAAAATATTCGTAAGATTAGACAAAAATTCTTTACGGAAATGGAAAGAAAAATGTGTCTTATTCAATAATTTTATATGTATTAAAATATATTATATAAATATCATACATATATACCATTACACACATATAATATTTATTATGCA
>USDC01000148.1 GCA_900553435.1 uncultured Mycoplasmatota bacterium | reverse complement strand
AAAAATGGGGAGAAAATTTTAATAAATATTATAATAAAATTTCAAACGCAGTCGAAAGTACAAAGGGAGAATGTTTAACTTATAATGGGGATATAATAACTGCATTTTATTTTGCTATGTCAAATGGTTATACTGAAGAATCACAATATGTATTTAATGAAAAATTACCTTACATTAAAAGTGTAACTTCACCATGGGAAACGACTCATAAAAATTTTACAGAAAAAGAATTTTTAAACAAATTGAAATCAGCAGAAAGTGCTGTAAAAAATATAGAAATATTAAATAAAACAAAAACAGGTAGAGTAGATAAAATTAAAATAAACAATAAAATATATAAAGGAGTTGAATTTAGAAGGCTTTTAAATTTAAAATCTACTGATTTTAAAATAACTAAAAAAAGTAATAAAATTGTTATTGAAACCAAAGGATATGGTCATGGAGTTGGAATGAGTCAATATGGAGCAAATGGACTTGCTGCTGAAAACAAAACATATAAAGAAATACTTAATTATTATTATAAAAATATTGATATAAAAAATGTATAAAAAATATAAAATTGTAAACACTCTTATTAGGAGAGTGAATGTATGAACAAAAAATTAAAAAGAATAATATTTCCAAGCATTTACCTTTTAGCACTAGGAATAATAGTTATTTGTATTTATATAGTAGGCGAAAGTATGTCTAATTACTTAGAAAAAAACAAGGAAGTAGATTACACAAAAAAAGAGGTTTTTGAACAAGAAGAGCCTGTTATGGCAGAAGAAACAAAAATTATAAAACCATATAAAGATGAAAATGTTAAAATAGGAAAAACATTTTATGATTATCAAGCTGATGCTACAGAACAAGAAAAATCAATTATTTTTTATGAAAATACTTATATGCAAAATTCAGGAGTAGATTATACAAATGATAAAGATTTTGAAGTAATTAGTGTGTTAGATGGAGAAGTAATAGATGTAAAAACTGATAAGGTTTTAGGAAATATTGTAGAAATAAAACACGAAAATGATCTCATTACTGTATATCAAGGTTTAGGTAAGGTAAATGTGAAAAAGGAAGATAAGGTAGTTCAAGGACAATCATTAGGTTTAAGTGGGACTACAGAATTAAATCCGGATTATAAGAGTTATTTACATTTTGAAGTTTTTCATAAAGGAGAACTTTTAAATCCAGAATCACTTTATAATTTAAATTTAGAAGAATTAGGTAAAGAGCAATAAATGCTCTTTTTTTGTAATTAAAAAAATAAAATATAACTATATTTAAATAGGGGGAAATATGAAAAAAGAAATATATAAAAGGACGCTTGATGAAGCCGAATATATTATTAAAACAAAAAAAACAATAAGAGAAATAAGTAAAATATTTAATAAAAGCAAAAGTACTATTCACAAAGATTTAAGTGAAAGATTAAAGTTAATAGACGATGAAAAATATAATCAAGTTTTAGAAATACTAAATTATCATTTAAGAATAAGACATATAAATGGAGGAGAAGCAACTAAAAAAAAATATAAAAATTTAAAATAACCACTTCCAAAAATTACCAATTTATGATAAATTAAAATAGGATAAAGTTGCAAATTGTGTTTTTAGAGGAGGTAAATAAATTGATAAATTTTGTTATAGTAGAAGATAATGATATGCATCGGAAACAAATAAAAAAATCAATAAACAAATACATGATGCGCAACAATATTGAGTACGACATACTAGAATTTTCTGATTACACGGAAGAGTTGGAAAAAACGATTAATTGTCTAGATGGAAGTTATATTTATATTTTGGATTATGAAATCCCTAGCGCAGATGCATTAGATATCAGTAGAAAAATAAGAGAAGTAGATTGGACAAGCCCAATTATTATTAATAGTGTTCATGCAAAACTAGCATTTGAAACTTTTAAACAAAGGTTACAAATATTAGACTTCATAGATAAACTTGATTCTTCTGAAAGTGATTTTTTTAGTTTGCTGGATACTTGTTTACTTCAAATTGATATTAAACCTAAAACATTTAGATTTAAAATAAGAGGAGTTGATTACAATATAGATTATAATAAAATCTTATATATTTATAGAGATACTTATGCTAGAAAACTAGTTATTGTAACTAACAACAACGAATATAAAATGAATAAGAATATAAAAGATATAATTAAAGTTTTAGACGATCGGTTTAAAATCACACATAAAGCATGTATTGTAAATATGGATAGGGTAGAAGCTTTAGTATGGAAAGAGAATAAAATAATTTTTGATAATAAAATGGAAATATATTTATTATCTAAAACACATAAAAAGGAGTTGGAGTGCGATGTCGTTATATGATATGTTAGTACATTATTTAAGTTCAATAATAAGTTTAGTAATTATGATAATAATTTATAAAAATACTTTTAAAAACTGTAAAATAAATATTAAAACTATCTTGATAATATTATTATTTTCACTATTATCAACAATAAATACTTTGGTAAATTATACGTTTTC
>USDC01000147.1 GCA_900553435.1 uncultured Mycoplasmatota bacterium | reverse complement strand
TGTTTCCTGCGTCATCTCTTTTTAAATCCAAAAGTAATTTTTGGCTATCATAGTATCTTAAGGTAGATACTGGAATATTTAACATTTCTGATACTTCTCCAATTGTATAGTTCATTTTTTACCTCTTTTCTAAAATAATGCTTGACCTAAAGTTTAGTTTAGGTGCTAAAATAATATTAACATGAGTGTGTTTACGAGTCAAATATGAGGGGAAGATTATAGAAAAGTATTATTTATTATTGTAGGTGTATTAATTGTTATAGTTGGAATAGTAGTATTTGTATTCTTAAATAAAGGAGAAGATAATAAAATGAATGTAAAAACTCGGAATAGTATAGGAAATTTTGATAATAGTAATTTTAATTTTGAGAGAAAGACAGTTAAATTAAATAGTGGTTATGAAATGCCGCTTAATGGAATTGGAACATACAGTTTAACTGGGGATGTTTGTTATAATTCAATAACTAGTGCTTTAAATTCTGGGGTTAGGTTAATTGATACAGCTTATATGTATCATAATGAAGAAGAAGTTGGAAGAGCAATTAGAGATTCTAATGTTCCAAGAGAAGAAATTTTTGTTATAACTAAGATTTATCCAACACAATTTGATAATCCAGAGGAAGCAATAGAAATGGCTTTGGAAAAACTTGATATTGGTTATATTGATATGATGTTGCTTCATCATCCAGGAGATGGCGATGTTGAAGCTTATAAAGCAATGGAAAAATATGTAGAAGATGGAAAAATTCGTTCTATTGGTCTTTCTAATTGGTATGTGGAAGAGTTAGAAGAATTTTTGCCTCAAATTGATATCACACCAGCTTTAGTACAAAATGAAATACATCCATATTACCAAGAGAATGATGTTATTCCATATATACAAAATTTAGGAATAGTAGTACAAGGTTGGTATCCTTTTGGAGGAAGGGGACATACTTCTGAACTTCTTGGTAATGAAACAATTGTTGATATTGCCAAAGAACATGGTGTTTCTGCGGCACAAGTAATATTAAGATGGAACTTACAAAAAGGTGTTGTTGTGATACCTGGTTCAAGTAATCCAGAACATATTAAGGAAAATACGGAGATTTATGACTTTGAATTAACTAATGATCAAATGGATATAATAAATGCATTAGATAGAAATGAAAAACATGACTGGTATTAAATTAAATTTAATATATAATGAAAATAGGAGAGTGATAAAATGGAAAAAGCAAAGGTTTATTTTACTAGGGAAGTATCAGGAGATAGCTTAGTAAAAATGTATGAATGTTTAGGAGTTGAGTTACCTGGGCGTGTTGCGGTTAAACTACATTCTGGAGAACATGGTAATAGAAATTATTTGAAACCAGAATTTGTTAGTGCACTTGTAAAAAGGGTAAATGGAACTGTTGTTGAGTGTAACACTGCGTATCCTGGTAAAAGAAATACGACTGAGAAACATAAAAAACTTATGGAAGAGCATGGTTGGAGTAAATATTTTGATGTGGATATAATGGATGCAGATGGTGAAATAGAATTAGAAATTCCAAACGGAAAACAAATAAAGAAAAATTTTGTAGGTAAGAATATCAAAAATTATGATTCGATGCTTGTGTTATCTCATTTTAAAGGACATGCCATGGGTGGTTTTGGAGGAGCATTAAAACAATTATCAATTGGGTGTGCTTCTTCTCATGGTAAAGCATATATACACGGAGCTGGGGATGATAAAGCTGATATGTTTAAGACTGACCAATTAAAGTTTGTTACATCTATGGGAGATGCAGCAAGTAGTGTTCACAAGTATTTTAATGGAAATATTGTTTATATTACAGCCATGGTAAATATTTCAGTTGATTGTGACTGTGATGCGAATGCATCGTTACCTTGTATGGAAAATATAGGTATTCTTGCTAGTACTGATCCAGTAGCTATTGATAAGGCATGTGTTGATATAATATATAATAGTAATGATAAGGGAAAAGAAAAGTTAATTAATAGAATAGAGGAAAAGTTAGGTGTAAATATAATAACAACTGCAGAAGCTAATGGTACTGGTGTTAGTGAATATGAATTAATAAATGTAGATTAAAAAATAAAACTCAAATAGCTTTTATGGGCCTTTGAGTTTTTTATTTTTGTTTTGAAAAAGTCAGAATATAGTTTATACATTTTTATATTAGTTCAATTCTAATTCCTAGAACTCCATTTTTTTCTTGGTTTTCTTTTGGATAAAATTTTTCAAGAATGTTAAGTAATTCTATTTTGGTCATAGATTTATCTGCTAAAACTGAAATATCGAAATCTTTTAACATTTCTTCAAATGAATTATATCTTAACAGTCCAACTACTTTGGTATCAAATGATTGTGCAAGTTCAGGTTCTTTTAAAAATTTAATTTTATCTCCAATTTTAATTTGCTTTCTTTTTTCATCGAATAATCTAATTTCTATTCTTTTCGTACCATTAAGTATAAAGTCAAAATATTTTGGTTGTAATTTCATTTTATGAATCATTTTATCTATCTCCTT
>USDC01000146.1 GCA_900553435.1 uncultured Mycoplasmatota bacterium | reverse complement strand
CACTATAAATAGCTGTAAAGTTTAATGACTCTAAATATTCATATTTACTAAGTACATCATAAGCTATTTTCCTAGGAGTATCTAAAAAACTTTTTCTAAATGAGTTATTTTCTGTTCTATAAACATATCCTGTTAGGTTAGAATTATTAAATTTCTCACTTATTGTTAATAAATATGGAACAATTGTTAAATTTGAATAAAAGTCATCCTTATTTATAACTACTTTATTATCTGTTAAAAGTTTTCTTTTAATAATATATTTATTTAATTTTTCAAAATTATCATTTAAACTAATTAATTCTTTTAATGCTTTATAGCCAACAACTTCATTTATATTATTTGTTTTTTCTTTTTTAAGTTCACTACCAAGTAAAGAAAAATCATACTTAAATAAATCACAATCCCCTAAATATTCATATACTTCTTTTAGGAAATTATCTTCTAAATAATCAGTTCCTAAAACAAACATTACATATTCTCCACTACACTTAGAAAGTCCAAAGTTTAAACTACTACCCTCAGTAACTAAATTATTATAATTAAACACTTTTAAATTATTAATATTTTGATATTTACTTAATAGTTTTGTAGAATTATCTGTTACTTCTTCATCTATTACAATTACCTCATAATCAGTAACATTTTGATTTACAATACTATCAATACAATTAATTAGATATTCATCTATTTCTCTAACTGGGATTATTACACTTAATTTCATATTTATCCTCCTAGTAAATTATAACAAAAAGTAGAAAAAAGAAAAAGCTTTTAAACTCTTAAATTTTCTTCTACTTTCTTTGTATCTTTTTTTAAAATATATTTCATTAAAACAAATGTAACAGGTATTGCAATTAAACTTGCAATAAATCCACAAATTTTTTCATTTAAATTAACTAAGTCAACAAGTATAAAAAGTCCTCCTGTTTGACATATAAAGGTTGCAAGTCCTGTTAGTGGGAAAAGTAAATATTTTTTTAGTGTTGGTTTTACTTTAAAATTAAACTTACAATTAAGAAAAAAAGAAATAGTCATTGAAATAATATAAGAAACTACATTACTAAGCATATAAGGCATAATATATAATCCTAAAATATAAAGGGCATTATATACAATTGTATTTACCACTCCAATAACTACAAATATTATAAAGTTCTTACTTAAAAATAAATTTTTAATTCTTTTTATCACTGAAGTTAATCCTTTCTTTTTCAATATAAATTGGTCTTTCCTTACTTTCTATATAAGTTCTAGCCAAATACTCTCCAACAATTCCCATACAAAGAAGTTGTATTCCACCAAGGAATAAAATAACACACATCATAGATGCATAACCAGGTAAATCCTTACCAGCAATTAGCGTTTGTAAAAGAATTATAATATATATAAATGCAACTAAACTAGTAAAAAATCCAATATATGTACTTATTTTAAGAGGTTTTGTAGTAAAACCAACAAACCCATCTAAACCATAAGCTAAAAGTTTTTTTAAACTCCAAGAACTTTTTCCAGCCTTTCTTTCAAGCACTTCATAATACATATATTTTGTTTCAAAACCAACCCAAGAGAAAATTCCTTTAGAAAATCTATTTCGTTCACTGAGCTCTATAATTGCATTTAAAACATTTCTTCTAAACATTCTAAAGTCACTCGCACCATTAACAAACTTCACATCAGTTGCACTATCCATTATTTTATAACCTAATTTTTTTACAATTGAAACCATAAAATTTTCTTTTCTTTTCGCTTGTATCATACAAACACTATCAATTTCACTGTTAACATCAAGTTCATTATACATTTCTACTAAATATTTTGGATGTTGTTGCATATCACTATCAATTATCGCAGTATACATTCCACTACTATTTTTTAGCCCTGCGTATATTGCAGCCTCTTTTCCAAAATTTCTAGAAAAAGATATTATTTTTACTTTTTTATCTTTTGAAAGCTCTTTTAAAACTCTTAAACTTTCATCACTACTTCCATCATTAACGAAGATTAACTCATATTTTATTTTTTTTAACTCTTCTGTAATAACTTTATAAAAATCTTTTAAAGTTTTCTCTTCATTATATACAGGTATAATTACACTAAGTTTCATCGTATCACCTTATTCTTTGGTCTTAATTAAATCAATAATTAATTTTGCTTTCATAGACCAATCATTTTCTTTAGCTTCTTTATCGAGTAGGTCATTATATTTTTTATCTTTTTTTTGTTTTAAAGCAATTTCTAATTTGTCAATAAATTCTTCATATGTTTTACCAATTAAAATAGATTTATATTTTCTACATTCATTCATATCAGTAGTTACAATTGGCTTATGCAGTGCCATATATTCAAAAGCTTTAACAGGGTTAGTAGCCTTTGTTATATTATTTATTTTAAAAGGAATTATCATTATATCACATTTACTTGCGTAATTTTTTAAAACACTATAATCTCTTGGCCCTAAAAAATATATGTTTTTTTCATTTTTTATATTTTGTAAAGCGGACATTCGCAATCCGCTTTCGCTACTTGCTCATGAATTCAGATTGATCAGCAATCTGA
>USDC01000145.1 GCA_900553435.1 uncultured Mycoplasmatota bacterium | reverse complement strand
GTTAAAATTAAAGGAAACCATACTTTTTGCATTTGCTGTATCACTAGATAGTTTTTCTGTAGGGATAGGGTTGGCATTTTTAGAGTTTAATATATTATTTTATTGTTTTTTATTTACCATATTTAGTTTTTTATTTACTTTTATAGGTTTTAAACTTGGAAAAATTATAAGTTATAAAGTTGGAACATTTTCTAAAGTTCTTGCGATTATATTACTGATTTGCTTAGTGTTATGGTATCTAAAATAATTGACAAGCTCAAAAAAAAATATTATATTTTATTAAAAGGAGAATAACATGAAAAACAAAAATATAATATTAGATGCTTATAAAAAAAAGTATGCGATTCCGCATTTTAATTTCGATAGTTTACAAATGGCAAAATTTATTTTGGAAGAATGTCAAAGACTAAAATCTCCAGTATTTTTAGCTGTAAGTACAAATGCAGTAAAATATATAGGCGGTTATTTAACAGTTAAAAACATTGTAAGTTCACTTATAAAAGATTTAAACATAACAATACCAGTTATATTGCATTTAGATCATGCTAAAAATATAGAAGAATGTATTAAAGCAATTGATGTAGGATTTGACTCAATAATGTTAGATTTATCATCTATGCCTTTAGATGAGAACATTGAAGGATTAAAAAAATTAAGGGATTATAATAAAAACATCTTATTAGAATGTGAAGTAGGAGCAATTGGTAAAAATGGAAATGAAGGCATTATGTACGCAGATATTAATGACTGCTTAAAGATAAAAAATAGTGTTAATATAGACATGTTAGCTCCAGCTATTGGAACAGTACATGGGTTATATAAGGGAGAACAAAATATAAATGTTTCATTGTTAGAAAAAATAAATGAAACTCTTAAAATTCCTTTAGTTCTTCATGGTGGTAGTGAAACAAAAGAAGAAATTTTAAAAAATTGTATAAAAAACGGAATTATAAAAGTAAACATTAATACATCCCTTAAAATAGCTTGGAAAAAAGGTGTCAAAGAATATATGGATAACTATCCAAATGAACTTGATTATAGAAAATATATACAAAATGCCGAAAAATATATTAAAAAAACAATAGAAGAACATATTTTATTATTTGGAAGCAATAATAAGTGTGGTGAGTAGAGTGTCAAAAATAAAAATTATAGGTGGCAAACCATTATCAGGAACAGTGAAAATTGGTGGTGCTAAAAACAGTGCTGTAGCTTTAATTCCAGCAGCAATATTATGTAGTGGAGTTACAAAAATATATAACGTACCCAGAATTAGTGATATAGAAGTGTTAAAAAAAATTCTATTACTACTTAATTGTAAAATAAAAGAAGAAGAAAATTATATTTTAATAGATTCAACAAATTTAAAAAATGCACCAATTCCAGCAGAATTAACTAATCAATTAAGAGCATCTTATTATTTTATGGGAGCACTTTTAGCAAGATTTAAAAAAGTTGAGATTAGTTTTCCTGGAGGATGTAAAATTGGAAAAAGACCAATAGATATTCATTTATTTGGTTTTAGAAAGTTATGTGCTAACGTTGATAAAAATGATGATATTTATACTATTACAGCTGATGAATTAATTGGAAATAAAATATATTTAGATTTTGCTTCTGTTGGCGCAACAATAAATATTATTTTAGCTTCAGTAATGGCAAAAGGTAAAACTATAATAGAAAACGCAGCAAGAGAACCTGAGATAGTAAATATTGCATCATTTTTAATAAATATGGGAGCTAAAATAAAAGGTGCAGGAACAAGTCATATAGAAATAATTGGAGTAAAAAAGTTAAATCCATCAGTAATAGAAGTTTTTCCAGATAGAATTGAAGCTGCTACATATATGATAATTGGTATACTTTTAGGAAATTTAAAAATAACAGGTATAATTCCTGAACATTTAAACTCATTTTTAATAAAATTAAGAGAAATGAAAATAAAATATGAAATAAAAAATGATACTATAATAGTAAATAAACATGAAAAATTTAAAGCAGCTAAAATAAAAACATTAGTATATCCTGGATTTCCTACAGACATACAACAACCAATATGCACATTATTAACACAAGCAAATGGTACTTCAATAATTACAGAAACAATTTACGAAAACAGGTATCTTCAAGGTGAAGAATTAAATAAAATGGGAGCTAAAACATATATTAAAAATAATAAACTTTATATAGATGGTCCAACCAAACTAAAAGGAGCAGAAGTACAAGCAACAGATTTAAGATGTGGTGCTGCACTCGTAATTGCTGGTTTAATAGCTGAGGGAACAACAATAATTGATAATATTGAACATATTTTAAGAGGTTACGAAAATATAATTAATAAATTAAAAGATATTGGTGCTAATATTGAAATAGTAGAATAACATTTAATGTATACTACTATTTTTTTTGAGGTGAAAATGTGAAAAAAATTATTGTTTTGTTATTTTGCTTTTTTCTAATTTTTTTTATATACAAAATTACTTATAATAATAAAATTGATTATATACAATTAATAGAATATGGAAAGAAAATTACAGAAGAAAAAATATCTAGTCTTA
>USDC01000144.1 GCA_900553435.1 uncultured Mycoplasmatota bacterium | reverse complement strand
AAAAGATAAAAACAAACATATAAAAATAGGGATTATTGGAGAATTATACACTAATATGAATAAACAAGCTAATAATGATTTAGAAGAAAAACTATTTAATCTAAATATTATAATTAAAAGATTTACTAACGCAAGTTATTTACTCTTGTATAAATTATTAATAGAGCCATTCTTATTATTTAAAATTAGAAAATATGCAAAATATAATTTGGGTGCTGATGCACATGATAATATTGCAAGAATGTTATACTTAAAAAAACATAAATTTGATGGTGTAATACACATTAAACCATTTGGATGTACTCCTGAAATAGGTGTAATAAATATTTTAGAAAAAGTAAGTGAAGATATTAATTTACCAATTATGTTTTTAACTCAAGATATTCAAGATGCAGAAGAAGGAATTAATACAAGAATTGAAGCATTTAATGACATGCTCATAATGAGAAAGGAGCAAAAAATTGATTAATGGTTATTTAGGTGTAGATATAGGTTCAGTTTCTACTAAAGGTGTAATTATTGATAAAAATAGTAATATTTTAGCTAAATCATATATTTATACAAAAGGAAATCCTATAACTGCGGTTAAGGAATTAATAAATATTCTACATAAAGAAACAAAAAAACAAAAAATTATCATAAAAGGAATTGGGTGCACAGGAAGTGCAAGAAAACTAATAGGTACTTTACTTGATGCAAATGTGGTAAAAAATGAAATTACTGCTCATGCAGTTGGAACAATTCATTTTCATCCAGATGTAAAAACAATTTTAGAAATCGGAGGACAAGACTCCAAAATAATACTAATAAATAACAAAATAGTTACAGATTATGCAATGAATACTTTATGTGCAGCTGGTACTGGTGCATTCTTATCAAGTCAAGCTAAAAGACTAGGTATTTCTATTGAAGATTTCAGCGAAATAGCACTTAAAAGCAATAATCCAACTAAAATTGCCGCAAGATGTACTGTTTTTGCAGAATCAGATTTAGTTCATAAAGCACAAATTGGTCATAAAAAAGAAGATATAATAGCAGGTCTTTGTAAAAGCATTGTACTTAATTATTTAAATAATATTGGAAAAAACAAAAAAATAAAACCTCCTATAGTATTTCAAGGAGGTGTAAGCAAAAACAAAGGTGTTATAAAATATTTTGAACAAGAATTAAATGAAAAAATAATTGTTGATGAAAATGGTCATTTAATGGGTGCAATAGGAATAGCATTATTAGCTTTAAAAAATGCAAATGGAAAAACATATAACCTAGATATTAAAAATACTGAATTTGAAACAATTGGTAAAGATTGTGAAAAATGTCCAAACAATTGTGAAATAATTAAAGTATATAAAGACAAAACTCTTATAGATACATATGGTAACAAATGTGAAAAAGGATTAGAAAATTAACAACTTATAAATACAATTAATTAAAAATAACACTAACATTCCTATAAAGGTTGGAATTATAAAAGCATAAACCATCCACTTAAAACCGCATTCTTTTTTTATGGTTAAAAGCGTCGTAGCACACGGGAAATGCATAATAGAAAACAAACATACACTTAAAACAGTCATTATACTCCAACCATTATTTACAAGCAATTCTTTTAAAGAACTTAAGCTACTTACATCAACCATATTACCAGTTCCAAGATATCCCATAATAATTATTGGTAAAACAATTTCATTAGCTGGCAAAGCCAAAATAAATGCAAACAATATAATTCCATCTAAACCAAGTAAATTTGCAAAAGGGTCTAGAAAATCACTTATATGTTTTAACAAACTAACATCTGAAACATGAACATTCGCAAGAAAATAAATTAACAACCCTGCAGGAGCCGCTACTTTTATAGCTCTAGCTAAAACAAATAAAGTTTTATCAAAAATACTTCTAATTATAACTGAGGCTATTTTTGGTTTTTTATAACTAGGTAATTCTAGAGAAAAATGTGAAGGTATTCCTTTTAAAACAGTTAAAGAAAGTAACTTAGAAACTAACAAAGACATTAAAACCCCACATAATATTAATCCAACTAATACTAAAGTAGTTAATATACTTGAAGAAGAAACAAAGAAAATACCAGTCAAAGCTATTAAGAGAGGAAACCTACCATTGCAAGGTACAAAATTATTAGTAAGAATAGCCACTAACTTATCTCTTGGGCTATCAATTATTCTGCTTCCAACTATCGCACATGCATTACAACCAAACCCCATAGCCATAGTTAATACTTGTTTTCCATGTGCCCTACACTTTCTAAATATCTTATCAAAATTAAAAGCTATACGTGGAAACAAACCACTTTCTTCCCCTAAAGCAAAAAGAGGAAAGAAAATAGCCATAGGCGGTAACATAACAGATATTACCCAAGTTAATGTGTCATAAACGCCATCCACTATTGGCTTATAAATAAAATCAGGAATGTTTAATAATATACACAGTTCATTTAACTTATTTCCAAAATAAGAAAACATATTACTTAAAAAAACACTAGGATAATTAGCAAAAACAATGGTTATATAAAAGACTAAGGCTAATAACAAACAAGAAAAAGGT
>USDC01000143.1 GCA_900553435.1 uncultured Mycoplasmatota bacterium | reverse complement strand
AATTTAGTTATAATATAGGTGAGGTATTTTATGAGAAAGATTTTGTTTTTATGTTATGTACTTTTAACTTTTATGTTTATTGTAATAACATGTTTAGAATTTATTAATTATTTAAACTTTGAATCTAACTTTATTGGACTGTTATATTTAATAGTAAATTTTGTTATTTTATTCTTGTTAATAAATATGGTGCTTAATTTTGGAAAATCAAATTATAAGATAAGAATTAGTAAAAACTTAATTGTAATTGTTTTAGGTATTTTATCTAGTTATTTATTAGGATATATAATTCCATGGTTTTTAGATTATTCAGATAGTTCATTTTTATTTGTTGAAAATATTTATGTTTATTCTAAAGTATTAAAACCAATTTTATATGTATTTTTAGGAGTAATTTGTATATTAGAAATATTATATAAAAAAGAAATTAGTAAAAGACAAAGTTTATTTAAGTTTAAAAATTAAGGTTAGAATAAAATCTATTAACATTATTAAAAGTGAAATTTTAATAATGTTTTTATTTATTTTAAAATATATTTTATCTGTAAGTGGTTTTAAAAATGTAAATGCTAAGATAGCTCCAACTGACCAAAGAAAACTCATTTCTAAAGAGATGTATTTCCCTATGTTTAGAAAATGGTTTTTATAATTCCATAGCGTTTTATCTAAAATTAATTCTAAAAAATATCCACCTATAAATTCAAAAACAGATAAAATAACAAAACTTAGTAAAAAGTAAAGAAAATATTTTATTATTGTATGAAATCTTAATTTTTTTTCTATTTTTTCAAATATAAAATATATAAAAGTAATACCAAAACCATATACTACGCAGTATGGGCCAAAAAGAAAACCAGAATGAGTTTGAAAATTAAAACTTACTTTAAATATTATTTCCATTATAAAACCTAATATGGAATATAAAACAAACAAGGAGGAAAACATTATGTGTAATTCTAACGTATTCGGTGGCGGTTGTTCCTGGATCATTATCATCATCTTAATCCTACTTTGCTGCGGTGGTTGCGGCGGTAGCAACTACAACAACGGCTGCGGCTGTGACAACGGCTGTGGCTGTGGCTGCTAATTTCGTTTGTAAATGATTTAAAAAGGGCTGTGACTAAAAAGTCACAGCCCTTTTTATGTTATAGTATAAAAGAAATTGTACAACAATTTCTAACACCTAAACGCTAAAACGTTCTTGCCAACAACCAAAATCTTTGATTTTGTAATTGTTGCAAGGTTGTTATAGCATAAAAAATTGTGAAATAATTTCTAACGCATAAACGTGAAAACGTTCTTGTCAATTATCAAAATTTTGATATTGAAAGATGTTCCTTTCAATGTTTGTTTTACTGTTATTACATCATTTAAAAAATTGCTTTGCATTTTTTTAGCCAATAAACGCTAAGTTGTTATAACATAGAGGCAAAAATAGATGGAATAGGGTATTCCCTTTCATATAAATCTGTTACCAATTGTTTTCCTGTCTTCGTTTTAAAATACTTTTCTTTTGCAACTTGTATTTGCTCTTTACTCATTTTCTCCTCAAACATATTAACCAAAAAATCAGCCTCTATCAAAATTTGATAATCAACATCATCTATGCTTTGATAAGTATGATGATGTGCAATTAGAAAACAAATACGCTGTACCATGTCTTCAGGCACATTGCAATCCTTTAAAAGCTTCAGTGCAACAGGCGGTCCTTCCATTTCCTGATACTTTCCTGAACAAGATTGATATTTTACTTCGCTGGGCCGAATACCGATGTCATGCAAAATGGCAGCCATTTCTAATATTGTTTGTTTTTTCTCAGAAAGATGTTCTGCTTCCCCAATTGTTTTGGCAAAACCGTATACCTTTAGTGCATGGTTGACCAATTCGGGACAACCATAATTATAATCAATCATTTTTAATATTACTGTATGGATCACAGGATTGCCTCCTTTCATGCAAGTTACAATAGGAATTTTCATTCAAAACACCAATTTCTTCTGTCAATCAATGATAAAGCTATTGTGTATTTTTCAAGAAATATTATACTTGTTTCACATAACATCCATTTTACTTTATAGCAAGCAGATAACTTGCATCTATTCTGCTACAAATTTCTTCAAAGGATACTGAACCATCAAGAATAATCGTGCACCAATGTTTTTTGTTCATGTGATAACCTGGAAAATACGTTTTATAATCCACCAAAGATTCTAATTCTTCCGGTAAAACACGAAAATCAAGAACTTCTACCGATTCATCACACGGAAGACCCAACTTTTGCTTTGATACAGTCAATAATATACCGTACCATTTTTGCGTATCCTTTCTTCTCCAAATTGCATTTTTCGGAAACTTTTCCCATAAAAATTCCAATTCATCGCCGTATGTTTTTCTAACATAATCTATTAATTCATTCGATTGTTTTGATTGAAATATATCGGCTTGAAAGCATTGAGAGGCAATTTCCAACAGTGTTTCTTGATACTCATATTTAACCGTTTCCACAAATCCCCCTGTTGCATTGTCAACCAAATGTAATGTATAAAGCTCATTTAAAGAAGGATCTATCATTTCTGTAGAAATTTCACCTTGTGGTGTAATGTGAACGTTTAATAGAAATCCACTTTCT
>USDC01000142.1 GCA_900553435.1 uncultured Mycoplasmatota bacterium | reverse complement strand
TAAAATTTGTTTGATCAGCTTTTTCTTGGGTCATAACAATAAATTCTACTTTAGTATTATCTTTATCACAATCATATTTTTCAAATAATGATGTATCTTTGCCTAATTTATTTTCTAAATCTCTTAATGTTGCTACATATGTATCAGGAGTAACTCCTCCATTTAACCATTCCTCGGTTTCAAAAAGCTCAGATGCTGTATTTTGTAGTTTTGTTTTTAATTTGTTTTCAATATAAGTCGGACTACTTGTAAAATAATAAATTATAAATATTATTACCAAAAATATTGCAACTACAATTGATATTTTATAAGCTTTTTTCATTAGTTCACCTCATTCTATAATATTAAATTCACTAACAAGTTTATCTGTATATTTTATTGTTATGTAACTATTATAATTAAATTCTTTTTTAGTTAGAGGATTTTTTTCATTCGGCTTAATAAATCCTTTTGAATACAAATCCTGTAGTGTAACTTTAACACTTCCTTTATCATTATAAACTATTTTTCTTAAATTTTCATCATTATCTATATAAACTTCAGCACTTGTTATAAAAGAAGTAACTACATTATTATAATCTTGTTCTGTAGTTTTTTCATTTATTTTTGCAAATGAAATAAAAGAAGTCGCTGATAATACCCCAATTATACTTATTACTACTAAAATTTCAATTAATGTAAAACCTTTCTTCATTTTATCCCTCTAATCAAAAGTTAAAATTTCTAAATCCTCATCATTTGTTTTATCTGTATCATCTGTCTTTTCCATATCAAACGTTAATATTTCTAACTCTTCTTCCTTTTCTTTTTCATTTTCATTTTTAATTGTTTTTTTGTTTCTAAATTTAATTCTCATTACTACAAAAAATACAGAATAAAAATAAAATAAAAATGTACAAACTTCTAAAATAACTAAAGAAGCAATATTCTTATAAACATAATAAATATTATCTGCGTTTGAAATTAAAATTAAACTTGCAATTTCAAATAGTATTAGTACACCTGTTACTATGATTGTTGTAATAGTTAACCATTTCTTTTTATTAAAGTACCTAATAACATAAAATAATAAAAGCGCTGTTAAAATAAGCATAATAACCATATGAACTAAATTTGGAAAAAATAAACCAGTTAATATAGCCTCAACAATTGCATCTAAAAAAGATAAAATAATCTTTCTATAAAAATAAAATACAATCATTAAAAGAATTATTAATATTGAAGAATAAATTATTTCTATAACCTTACTTTTTAGTCTAGTGTTAACAATCAACAATACAACAGAAACAACTATAAAGCTAAGAGCAATAATAAAAAAAGGAGAAAATAAATTATAATTAGCTAAAGCTCTAAATTCATTTACAATATTGCTCATTTTTTTCTCCTTTCATTAATATTCTACATATGAAACTAATTCTGCGATATAAACAGATTGTTTAGTTCTGTTATTTCTAGTACAAGTTATTAAAGTTAACGTTGTTTTACTTTTATCTCGATAAATAACAAGCCTTCCAATTTTATCTTGTAGATAAATGTCAGCTATCTCATAAGTATATTTTACATCATTATAATAAACATTAACAGTATCTTTTTTTTCTAATCTATATAAATCTCTAAAATATGCATTATATCCATTACCAGAATGGGCTGCTAATATCAAATTTCCTTTTTCAACATCTGGATAATTAGATTCCTTTAATGTTTGAACATTTACACTAACTCTATTCGCCGAAGAATCTTTTGCAACCAAACCTCGTTTTAAATTTATTTTAGGAATTTCTAACATCGCTATATAATCATAAATTCCAGCTTTTCTGTTTGAATTTTCATTTGTATTTATTTGACTAGAATCAATATTATCTGTATCAACTCCAGATTCTCCAGAACCGTTATTATCAGTGTTTAAAAATATTTTATAGTTCATATCATCAAATATTTTTAATATTTTCATATATAAATAATCAGAAGAAAAAATAAGAATTCCTAGGACAAGCAAAATAACACCAAAGTTATAAATATGCTTTAGGGTAATCTTCTTTTTAAATTCTTTAAACTTCTTCCCAATAATCTTTAACATAACTAACTTTAACCCGCTCCTTATTTTTTCCCTATTATTATCATAATAAGTTTATCACACATAAATAAAAATGTCTATTTAATGAAAAAACTCACTTAAAATTTAAGTAAGTTCTTTTAATTTTTCACTAAATTCTTTATATGTTAAATCTTTTTTCTCTAAAGAAGCTTCTTCTATAATGCTCCAGCCATTTAAAAATATTAATTCAGAAATTTTTTTATAAATTTTTTCTAGTTCTATAATATACTCATTTAATTCTTTATAAATATTTTTACTATTTACATTTATAACTTTATTAGAACAGTAATCATATATATTTTTTATTGAATACTTAATATCAAATATTAAATCTTTATCATTCATACTTTTTGTATTAGAAACCTCTACTCTTTTACATTTTATTTCTTCCACATTACACCAAAGTATTTAATAATTTTTTATAATATAATGAGCTAATTTTTTTTGTTTCATTAATCATCTTTTTTATTTCTCCTTTCACATTTTGGGTTCTGCCCGATAACAAAAACTGTTGTCATATGCAATGATATTACATCC
>USDC01000141.1 GCA_900553435.1 uncultured Mycoplasmatota bacterium | reverse complement strand
TTCCTCATTCATACTTTAATAGTTTAAAACTTAATACAAAAACAAATATTATAGATAAAATTGATTCATCAGATATTACATTAAAAATAAAGAATGATATTTATTTTTCTAATGAGGAAAATTTAAAGGTATTTTTTACAAAATTAATGGAAAATATTTTTAAATTAAATATAGAAATAAAAGATGAGGAAGAAAATATAAATTTTGAATTGGAAGCGATTATAGATTTTAATAAAATAACCGCTTAGGAGATTAAAATATTGGTAATAAAAGGAGATTAATATGGATTTTGTTTATAAGACAAAAATTAATATAGATGATTATAAATATTTATTAAAAGAAGTAGGATGGAAAATACAAAGTGATAGACAATTAAAACTTGCACTTGATAGTACAATGTTTTTATCAGCTTGTTTTTATAAAGATAAAATAGTTGGAGTTGCTAGACTTGTTGGAGATTATGGGAGTAGAGGGCTTTTATGTAATGTTTTGGTATTAGAAGAATATAGAAGAAAAGGTATAGGAAAGGCTATGGTAGAAAACATAAAAGAAATGGTTTATGAAAGTCTTTTAGAGAATGAAGAATTTATGATTTGTTTACTTCCTACAAATGGAAAAAGAGATTTTTATATTAAATGTGGTTTTAAATATAGACCAGAAAAAATGGATGGAATGTATACTTGGATTAAGAGGGAGGAATAAAAATGTCAGTATTAAGTTTAATATATAGCTATGTTCATAAATTAATTACAGAAAGAGAGTTACTTTATGAATTAGAACAAATTGATTTATCAAAATATACTAAAGAAGAACAAGAAATAATTAAAAAAATAAAAAATGAAGCAATAGAAAAACAAAAAAATGTTATGCAAAGAATAAAAGGGTAAAATAAATAAAAACATTTTTTCGAAAGGAAATATAAATGAACAAATATATGAAAATTGCAAAAGAACAAGCAAATAAAAATTTAAAAACAAATGATGGCGGACCTTTTGGAGCATGTATTGTAAAAAATGGTGAAATTGTAGGTAGAGGAAGAAATCAAGTATTAAAAAATAATGATCCTACTGCACACGCAGAAGTTATGGCTATAAGAGATGCATGCAAGAATTTAAATACTTACGATTTAAGCGATTGTGAACTTTTTACTTCTTGTTATCCTTGTCCAATGTGCTTGTCCGCAATTATTTGGGCAAATATTAAGACTGTTTATTATGGAAATACAAAAACAGATGCCGCAGAAATTGGTTTTAGAGATGACTTTATTTATGATTTTATAAAAAATCTTATAGAAAATAAGGAAAATAGTAAGGTATTAAAATTAATTAACATTGATAGAAATGAAACCATAAAAGAGTTTATAGAGTTTAAAAACAAAGAAGATAAAACAATTTATTAAATAAACGGAAAGGAAAAACTATGTTTTATTTAGCGCAATTTTTTGGGGCAATATCAAAAAATCACTGATATTTATGCGACTAGTGTAGACTATGATTCTAAATCTTCTATTACAATTAAATTTTTTAAGAAAGTACAAAATAAAATGCATTATGCAGTATCTCATCAAACTGCAGCTGAAATTATATACAATAGAGCAGATTCAAAGAAAGAACATATGGGACTTACAAATTGGAAGAATTCTCCTAATGGGAAATATTAGAAACTGATGTGGTAATAGCAAAAAATTATTTAAGCAAGGAAGAATTAGAAAGTTTAGAACTAATAGTTTCGGCATTTTTAGATTTAGCAGAAAATAGAGCTAAAAGACATATTCCAATGACAATGGAAGATTGGTCTAAGCGGATTGATAAATTTTTGCTTGCTGATGATTTAGATGTTTTAAAAGATGCTGGAAAAATTTCACATGAGATAGCTTGTGATAAAGCATTAACTGAATTTGAAAAGTATAGAGTAAAACAAGATAAATTATATAAATCAGATTTTGATTTATTATTAGAAGAAATAGATAAATAGTAATTTGAAAGTGAGTTGTTGAGATGGAAATATTAGAATATGGTAATCCCAAAAATGAGAAAATCATTTTGATTCACGGTTTTCAAAGTCCATATCAAATATGGGATGATTATATTGATTACTATAAAAATGACTACTGTGTAATTGTACCGATTCTTGCAGGTCATAATATCAATGAGAAAGAGGATTTTGTATCATTCGATATTTGTGCTAAAGAATTAGAAGAATACTATATTACTAAATATGGTAATAAAGTTTTTGCAATTTATGGTATGAGTATGGGTGGAATTTTAGCAAGTTATATTTGGAAGAATAAAAATATAGAAATAGAAAAACTAATATTAGAGAGTTCTCCTCTTTTATCTTGGAATAAATTTATGACAAATTATTTTACAAAATGGTATTTGAATATTACTCATAAAACTCAAAATAGAGATGAAAGAACCATAAAACAAGCCATTGGCACTATTATTAGCGAAGATAAAGTAGATGTGTTTTTAGAGTTGTTTGATTATCTGTCAGATAAAACAATAATTAATTGTGTTCAGGAAGTTGGAAAATTTAATTTACCTAGCGATATTAACACACCAAATACAGAGATTTATTATTTTTATGGTAGTAAAATAAATGAGATTTTATTTCGTAAAGTTGCACATTATTTGAGGA
>USDC01000140.1 GCA_900553435.1 uncultured Mycoplasmatota bacterium | reverse complement strand
CGTGAACTGTTGTTACAAATCCGTCTGCTTCAAGCCCATCATAGGCTTTTTTAACAGTAAGGGCGCTTATGCGAAGCTCACCTGCAAGCGTCCTTACAGATGGAAGTGCTTCATTCTCTTTTATATCAGAGTTAATTATTCCAGTTTTAATCTGTTCCATTAGCTGTTCATATATCGGAATCATTGAAGAGTGATTTAAAATAATATGCATATTATTGTTCTCCTTTGCAATAAACAGTATATAACAGTATACAACAGCTGTCAACTGTTATATACTGTTTATTATAAATTTTACGATATTTAATAATGGATAGTATATGAGGCAGAAAGTAAAAGAATAATAAAAGATTGAAAAATGCAATATATTGCATACTAGAATAAATAGTTCTATACTAAAAACAAAGGATTAAAAATAAAATCATTTGCAGACAGAAACAAAAGTGCAGCAGTGTGAAAATAGATTTTTTACACGCAAAGTTTGTGTATGAGCGCACTTGCCACAAACTTAATATGAAAAATATACGCAGAAAAGAGGATTATTATGAAAATATTTTTTTATGCCCTTAGAGAATATGACGAGCAGAAATATGTTGAAAAATTTGCAAAGCAGTATTCATTTGAGTACGCATTTACATCAGATTATCCGTCAATGGATAATATCGGACTGGCGAAAGGATATGATGCGATATCAATTATAACCAATCCAATGTATCCGGAAATACTTGATGCACTTCACAATGAGGGCGTTAAGTATATATCAACGAGAAGCATAGGCTATGAGCATATTGATATTAAGTATGCACATTCAATAGGTATGAGAGCAGCCCACGTAGTTTATTCACCAAATAGTGTTGCGAATTATGCGATTATGCTTATGCTTATGGCCTGCCGCAATATGCCTTGGATAATGAAAAAAGCGGATTGTCAGGACTACTCATTAAAAGGAAAAGTCGGAAAAGAATTATCAACATCAACAGTCGGAGTAATAGGAACGGGTAATATAGGTAAGACGGTTGTTAAGCATTTATCTGGCTTTGGATGCCGTATATTAGCATATTCATGTTATGAGGATGAAGAAGTGAAAAAGTATGCAGAGTATGTAAGCTTTGATGAACTTCTTACGAATTCAGATATTATAACATTACACGTTCCTGGAAATGCTGAAAATACACATCTTATTGATGAGGCAGCATTTAAGAAAATGAAGGATGGAGTAATAATAGTCAATACAGCCAGAGGCCTTATAGTGGATACACAGGCACTTATAGCTGCATTAAAGAGTGGAAAGGTAGGATTTGCCGCACTTGATACTTTTGAGGGAGAGGCAGGCTTATACTATCTTAATAAGGAAACTGAAAAGCTTGATAATGACAATATGGCAGTTTTAAAGAGCTTTCCTAATGTAATACTCTCACCTCATATGGCATTCTATACAGAGCAGGCGGTGTCCGATATGGTTGAGAATTCAATAAAGGGAATACTAGGTTTGGAAAATGGTGACAATAGTCTGGAGGTTATGTAGTTTCAACAGCCTGACTGGGTTTTAAACTAAACAAAAATATTCTAAAGGGTTTCGTAATATTTGCGAAGCCCTTTATTATTTTAAGGATATA
The DNA here is from genome assembly GCA_900553435.1 of uncultured Mycoplasmatota bacterium. Classification (GTDB taxonomy): domain Bacteria; phylum Bacillota_I; class Bacilli_A; order RF39; family UBA660; genus UMGS1611. The sequence continues at coordinate 1,049 of USDC01000140.1, read as the reverse complement.
AAAACCTAACTGAAAACGATTTCATCATAACATAAAAAACGCTATCAAAATCATGAAAATAGTCTAATAAATCAGTAAAAAATCCCACAAAAAATATGGTATAGTGAATGCTATTACGATAAATTGACACATTAGAAATAAATAACAGTGTTAATTTCACTTGTATCTTCCTGTTTTTCTAAAGCAGACTATTGATTGTTTTTATATTAGGTTTTTACGTTAGGTTTTAACGCTAGAATTAAAGGTATTCAATCTAACTAAATCGTAATATAATTAAAATGGGTGAAAATCAGTATGTATCAATGGAGATGATTGAGAAAACAGAGATTACTTTCATGCAAACAAGACTAATCCGGCTTGCTTCAGAAGAGTGGCATTTACCTGTTGAGCAGATGTTTTAGTATGATATGATATTTAAAAACGATAATATCCTTTTGTGAAGAAAGTTTCATAGAAGCTAAGCAAATTTTCAATAAAGTTGTGGAATTTGATTCTCATAATAGTTCATCTCCTTTTTTACGATGTCATTATATAATACGAAAAATTATAATACATGCCAAAAATAAAAAATAAATAGACAAAAATTGCAATATTGAAAGTGTTATGCATCACCACATCTAAGAGGATATAAAGTTATTATTAAAAATTAAAACTATTTGGTAGATTATGTATATTACATCGGATAAAAATGATGAGTAAAGAAGATTGCATAAAAGCTAAGTAACTTATTAATAAAATTATGTAATTTGGTTTTCATAGTATTTCATCTCCTTTCTGATTATGTTTTTGTTATAGAATACAAAAAGGAAAAATACTTGCCAAAATAAAGAAATAAGTAGTCAAAAGTTGCTTAAAGATTTTTTGTTATATAAAAACTAAGAAAATAAATATTTTAACAGAAATACATTAGATTATTTAGGAAAATAATCAGCAGCAAATATGAGAATAGTTATGTTGTGATAAAAGTAGAAAAAAGCTCTGTGTGCAATGCACATGAGATTTTTTCTACTTTTTTAATTGAAATGTAAAAATTCCAGATTACTTGTATA
>USDC01000139.1 GCA_900553435.1 uncultured Mycoplasmatota bacterium | reverse complement strand
AACATTTCTTTTAGGCATTTTAAATGAATTATTATTAAACGCTATCTTATTATTATCAACGTCTGTTACTGTTAGAGTTTTAAGTTTGTAGCCTTTATTTGGAGTAGCATTAACTTTAACTATTCCATTTTCATCTATATCATAAGATAAAGTACCATTATTAACATTTGCTAGGTCAATAACAAAATAATCTTTAATAATATTTATCACGGGTTTTATTCCTAGTGATACATTTTTATTATAATGAGTTATAAAGGGATAAGAACCTATACTATAATAATCAGTATAGTTTTCATCTTTTATAGATAACCAATAAAATGAATCAGACTGTAACCAATTAGGTATTTCTGTTCCATACAAACTTGCACTTTTTACATCAATTATTTTTCTTATATCATTTATATCAAGTAATCTTAAATTGTTATACTTCCAATTAGTAAAAAATTTATCTATTCCATTTGTTAAAATATCATTCATAGATACTTTTTCTTCTAAGACGTCACTATATAAAACATCTATATCTCTTTTTATATTATCATCATCATTACTTATAACATTAAACATCTTACATGTATTAGAAGAATTAGGTGTACACATAATTCCTTTTTGATAATCATAATAAATTTCATCACTTTGTTTATAATCGTTGTAAAAAACTTTTAATTTTAAGTGAAGTGTACTATCCTTTTGAACACTATAATCTTGTAAAGTATCTTCGTCCATAAGTGTTTTACCTGCGAAGATAAGTTTTTGTCTATGAGCTGGAATTTTTTCTTTATCAAAAATTTTTCCTTTAACATCTTCTATTCTATCAGTTGGTTCTACTTCTAAAGTAATATGTTTACCTGTTAATGTTTTAACAAAAATTTGCATTGCATCTATTTTTATAGGTATTAAAAGCAAAAACAAAACTAAACTAAAAATTAAAAATTTTACCACTTTATTCATAAATATACCTCTTTTTCTAAAAAAATTATATATGACTTTAAAATATACGTCAATATTATTATGAACTACTCTAAAATAAAAACACCTAATTAGGTGTAATTAACAAGTTAAGGAGGAGGGCGGCACACGCTCCCTCATCTCTTTTGACCCAAAGGGTGTGTGGACGTGCCGAAATTGTCCACCTCTCCTATAAATATTATATTATTTTTTAATTTTTTTATCAAGAATTACTTTTACCTTATTATTTCTAATATTTCTTTTTATTTCCTTTGTTCTCATAAGTTGCATTTGTATAACAGAGCTTTTAAAATGTTTATTATTACTTAGTTTTAAAGTTACTTTAACATTTTCTTTATAGATTTTAAACAACCAAATAGTATCTTTTCTTTTTAACTCCTGAAGTATTATATCAGGATTATTTATTATTTCTGGTAATTTATGTATATATTTTTTTACTTCTGGGTGTTTATCTATAATATGTTTTTTTCTTTCCTCAAATAATATTACTTCTTCTGTAACACATTTTATATTACTAGTATATTTTTCTATATTAAAGAATGCAATAACTTTTTTATTTATATTTTCTTTTTTGCTTAGTGTATTATTTATATTTGTATTCATATTTTAATATTCTTTTTTGTCCCCTAATATATTATTATTTGTATTTTTAGTTTTCTCTTTTTTTAAAAAAAGCTAGTAAATTATTCTTCTACCAACTTTTTTAATTTATTTATTTTACTTTGGAGTAATATAAGTAAATCATAATAACATTTAAACTTTGATTATTATCATAATTAAATTAATAACCAAATAACTTTTAAAAGAATATAATAAAAATGAAAGTGAGGAAAATTATGAAAAAAGTAATTACTTTAATTTTACTTGTAATATGCCTAATTTGTGCAGCAATTGGAATAATGAACGTAAATAAAAATAAAACTAATAATCTAGAAAAAATCACGGTTGCAGAAGTCACTCACAGTATGTTTTATGCTCCGTGGTATGTGGCAATTGAAAAAGGATATTTTGAAGAAGAAGGACTTGAAATTGAACTTATCTTAACTCCTGGTGCTGATAAAGTTACATCAGCTGTACTAAGTAAAGATGCAGATATTGGTTTCGCTGGTATTGAAGCAAGTATATATGTGTATAACAACGGAGAAGAAGATTATATAGTTAATTTCGCAGGTTTAACCAAAAGAGATGGACAATTTATTGTAGGAGACTGTAAATACAAAGATAATTTTAAAATGGAAGATTTAAAAGGTAAAACAGTTTTAGCTGGAAGAACTGGTGGTATGCCACTAATGAACTTTACTTATGCTCTTAAAAATAATAATATCAAAAATGAAGAAGTTAAAATAAATACTTCTGTAGAATTCGCAGCCCTCGCAGGAGCTTATATTGGAGAACAAGGAGAATTTGTTAACTTATTTGAACCTACTGCATTACAACTTGAAAAAGAAGGATACGGATGTGTATTAGATTCTATCGGAGCTCACGCAGGAGATGTTCCATACACAGTTTTTGGAACAACAAAAAGTTATTTTAAAGAAAATGAGGATGTAATAGAAAAATTTACCAAAGCTATTAATAAAGGCATAAAATTTGTTAAAGAAAATAAGCCAAGTGTTATAGCTAACACAATATATGAACAATTCCCAGATAATTCTATAAACGAAATTGAAACAATAGTTAAAAGATACAAAGATGCAGATT
>USDC01000138.1 GCA_900553435.1 uncultured Mycoplasmatota bacterium | reverse complement strand
TGTATATTAAGACATTTAACAAACAAATAAATCATAATTATTAAAATTACCACTTGTATAAATTTAATGTATTTGTTTGATTTAACTATTTCATTTGGTTCGTTTACAACTGGTTCTATCACACAACCACCCTCTTATACAATAATAATTATAATATATTTGTGTATAAAAAAAAAGATTTATTATCTTTTTTGCTTATAAAATATCATTTGTCCTGGTAATAAATAAATCGTTTTATTTTGTAAAATTAATCCATCTTCATTAGTACCAAAAATATTACTAACAGTCTTTAGTGTATCGCTTTCTTTTGTAATATAGTACGTAACATCTTTCTTAGGTATCATTATAGTTTGATTAGGATAAATATAATCTTCCATTTTAATACCATTTAATTCTGCGAGTAATTTTGGATTTACATTAAATTCTTTAGCAATTTTATATAGAGTATCTCCACTTTGAATAATATAATATCCTACATATTCACTTGATAAATCATTATACATACAATCACCTAATTTATCCTATGAAAAAAGAAAACAAATGTTACTCATTATAAATGAATATTGTGTTTTCTTTATTAAAATTCCATTCAAAATTTCTAGCTATTTTCTTACTTCCACTCTTAGGTATATATTCATATAAATATTCTCCATCTAAAAAGTAAACAAAATCATTAAATGAAGAAATATAATCAACACTTTTATCATAAATAATTTTCTTTATTTTTTTATTTTCTTTATAATTTAAAACAAACATATTATTTTCATTTTTATAATTATAAATTTCGTTATTTTTAAAAGTAAAGATTTCTTCTTTTTTATTAAGTTTTCCATAACTAGAACGTTTAACTTCCGAATTTTTATAAGTTATAAATCCTTCTTTTTCATTTCCAATTACTTTAACATTACCATTTTTTAAATTAAATTCATATTCAGTTTTATATTTTAAATCATACAAATACACAAATTCTTCATTTCTACCTAAAATATAACTATCATAATCTATTTCATACTCCATATCATACTTTTTATAATCCTGTTTTTTTAAGTCCACAACATAAAATGATTTAAATGTGTGATTACTATCATAATCAGGAAGAAAAATAAAACGTTCTGTATTAGTACATAAATCATTTGAATATCTGTCTTCATCAAAAAGTGTTAAAGAAGAAACTTCATCTTCGTTTAAAATATAAAAACCATCATATTTCCAAATAGCTATAAAAGTTTCTTTATCTAAGTTATTAAAAAACTCAAAACTTTTACTGCTGTCTTCTTTTACTTTTTCTTTCTTATCAAAATATTTTTCCAGCTTTTTACTTTCAACTAAATCATAAGATATTTGACTATTTCTGTTTCTACATAGTGGATAAACATCTAGTTTCTCACTTTTTAAAATTAAACATTCATACCCATTATCTTTGATTTTTTTAACATCACTTATCATCTTTTTATTAATTTTTTTGTCAGTATAAACATCCATAATATACTTTTTATCAAACTCAAAATGATATCTATTATCTATATATTCCTCACTTATTTTAACATTGTTAACCACATAAGAAATACTGTAACTTTTCACAAAAAAAGCTATTACTACAACGACTATAAAAATTAATAAAATTATTCCTATTACTTTTTTCATTACATACTCCTAAAAACATTATAAAACATTTTAACAATAAATAAAAGAATGTCATTTTGACATCCTTGCATATTTTTGCTTTTCTCTAATCATAAACTCAGTTATCTCTGTTTCAATATCAATTAATGCTGCGGTTTGTATATTAGATAAATGCACCTTTTCTTTTACAGTATCAATAATAAGTCTAGCCCAAATAATACCATTTCTTATTTCTAAATCGTTATATAAATCAGGTGTAATAGAGACAAAATAATAACCAAAGACTACTCTCTTATAACCAATTAATAATCTTTCTGTAGTAAGTGCGACTATGCAAGTATTAAAAATATTAAATGTTGAATTATTATTTTGTGCTGCAAAAGCGAAAGTAACTTCTTCTCCCTCATTTAAATGTTGAGAGATAACATTACAATTTTTTTCTAATCTCCAAGCAACAGTAAGAGGATATTTTCTTTTAAATTCAGTTACTAAGCTTAATAATTTATCCATTTATTTTATTACTCCATATTCCTTAAATGTATTAATAAGTTCAGCCTCATCAACATATCCACTTATTTCTCCTTTAATCTCACCATTTTGTGTAATTATAGTATAAGGAGTTCCAAAACTTTGTAGTTGTTCAAAAGTTCCAAATAAGCTATTTTTTTCCTCTTCAGACGCTATTGTATCAACATCTATCCATACAACTTCAACATTATTATCTTCTGCTACTTTTTGAATAACAGGTTTAAATTGGTTACACCATGAACAAGTAGTTTGTGCAAGTGTTGTTACCATTACATCTTCACCCTTAACAGCTTCTTGCCACTCACTTACTCCCATTGAAACAAATACAGTTTCTTCATTTTTACTTCCAGTATCAGTATCTTTTGTTGCAACTGCAACTATAACAAATATTATAAGTAAAGCAGCTATTACTAAAAATGTACCATATTTTTTGAAGAAATTTTCTTTTTTACTATTATTACTTTTTTTACTATTACTCATAATTCACCTTCCTAGCAACTATTTTATAATGTTTTTTTATATTTATCAAGAAAAATAGTTTAATTTAAAAAAA
>USDC01000137.1 GCA_900553435.1 uncultured Mycoplasmatota bacterium | reverse complement strand
GTTTAGAGTGACACAGTAATGTGTAAAAAAGGTGGTACCGCGATTATTCGTCCTTTTATAAGGGCGTTTTTTATTTTTATAAAGGAGATTAGAAGATGAAAGACGAAAAAGATTATTATCTTACAACAGCAATTACTTATACTTCAGGTAAACCTCATATTGGAAATACTTATGAAATTATTTTAGCTGATGCAATTGCTCGTTTTAAAAGACAAGAAGGGTACAATGTTCGATTCCAAACAGGAACAGATGAACATGGGGAAAAAATTGCGTTAAAAGCATCAGAAGAAGGAATAACCCCTAAAGAATATGTTGATAAAATGGCAGAACTTGCTAAAGCTTTATGGAAAAAAATGGAGATAACGAATGATGATTATATAAGAACTACTGATTTGCGTCATGAGGAAAGTGTAAAAAAAATATATCAAAAGTTTTTAGATAATGGAGATATTTATTTAGGTGAATACTCTGGTCTTTATTGTGTGCCTTGTGAGACATTTTTTACTGAAAAAGAACTTGTAGATGGGAAGTGTCCTGACTGTGGAAGAGAAGTTAAGATTGTTAAAGAAGAAACTTATTTTTTCAAAATGAGTAAATATCAAGATAGATTATTAAAGTACTATGAAGAACATCCTGACTTTATATTACCATCGTTTAAAAAAACTGAAATGATTAATAATTTTATAAAACCAGGACTTGAAGATTTATCAATTACAAGAACTACTTTTGATTGGGGTATAAAAACTCCTAATGACCCTAAACATGTTATGTATGTTTGGGTAGATGCTCTTTGTAATTATATTACTGCTTTAGGATATTTAAGTGATGATGATAGTTTATTTAGAAAATATTGGCCAGCAGATGTACAAATTGTTGGAAAAGATATCGTTAGATTTCATACGATTTATTGGCCTATATTTTTAATGGCACTGGATATACCTTTACCAAAAACTATATATGTTCATGAATTTATTATGATGAAAGATGGAAAAATGAGTAAAAGTAAAGGAAATGTTATTTATCCAGAAATGTTAATAAATAGATATGGACTTGACGCATTTAAGTATGCCTTGTTAAAAGCAATGCCATATGGTAGTGATGGCGAATTTACTCCTGAATATTTTATTCAAAGATATAATAATGAACTATGTAATGATTTAGGTAACTTATTAAATAGAACTATTTCAATGATAAATAAATATAATGATGGAGTAATAGAAAAAAATAATAATATAAGTGAAATAGATAAAAAGCTTGAAGATGAAGTGTTTAATTTTAAAACTAAAAGTACAGAATTATTAGAAAACTTCAAATTTAGTGATAGTTTATCTGAAATATTTAATATAGTTTCTAGAAGCAATAAATATATAGATGAAACTATGCCATGGATTTTAGCTAAAGATGAGAGTAAAGTTGATGAGTTAAATTCTGTTTTATATCATTTAGTAGAAAACTTAAGAATAACTGCGGTTTTACTTAGACCTTATTTAGAGGATACTTCTAAGGAAATATTTAGACAATTAAATATAGGTGAAGATTTACAAACATATGAAAGTATAAAAGAATATGGAAAAATATTAAATATTAAAGTTATTTCAAAAGGAGAACCAATTTTTGCAAGATTGGACGTAGAAGAAGAAATAAAATATATGATAGAACAAATGAAAAATAGTTAGTTGGTGAAATATGAATAATTTAATTGCACTATTATTGTGTTTTGTTGTAGGCTTCATAATTTTTATAGGAGCCTTAATTGCATTTAAAGTTAAAAATAAACAAAAGTTACTAGATTTTTCTATCGCACTTGCTTTAAGTGTTCTTTTAACACTTGGGTTTATTGAAATATTACCAGAATCTTTTGAACTAATAAGTTCGAAATTAAGTAAACCATATTCATATATAACAGTATTTTTATTAGCTTTATTTGGTATTATAGTTTTAAAATTACTAGATAAGTTTGTACCAGATCATTCAAACGAAGGAAAAAGCAGTAAAAAAGTCTTCGCACATATAGCAATAATAACCTCACTGGCAGTTTTTCTTCATAATATAATAGAGGGAATGGCTCTTTATTCTGCGTTTATTGTATCTTTTAAAACAGGGGTTATTTTCTCTCTTGGAATAGCTTTTCATAATATTGCTTTAGGTTTAGCAATTTCAACAGAATTTTATGAAAGTAATAACGATAAAAAAAAGACTTTGCTTTTGATGTTTATTCTAGCAATTGCTACTTTTATAGGTGCAATATTTATGCTTTTATTTAATATAGTTATGGAAAGTAATTTTATTTTAGGTATAGTTTTATCTATTACTTTGGGAATGATTTTATACATTGTATTCTTTGAATTGTTAATGATGTTTATTAATTCTAAAAATAAAAGAATTAGTGCATTAGGCTTTATTGTTGGAATACTTCTTATGATTATAACTTCTTGTGTTTAATATTCACATATGTATTTATACGTGATATAATTAAAGTAGGTGGCATAATGATTAAACATAAAAGTGAACTTATAAAAATATCTAAGAAAATTTCTAAATTAACTAATAAAACTTTATTTACAGTAGTTTTAGATGTTTTAAATTGTTATAAAAAATATGATATTACTTATAAAGAATATCTTGAGAATGAATTTTATTTAATGAATGATGAACAAAAAGAGTGTTTTATAAGTAAGGCTAAGAATTTATCATATGTTGCTTTATATAATGACTATAATTATAAATATGTATTT
>USDC01000136.1 GCA_900553435.1 uncultured Mycoplasmatota bacterium | reverse complement strand
AACTTGACAAATCGTGGGGGAGTTATAATAACTCTAGGAGGTTTTATTGTGTTTGGAAAAAATAAAGAAAAAAAGTTAAACTTTAAAAGTGAAAGTTTTAAGAAATTAACTAATCCAACAAGCGATGAAGACTATAAAGTTATAGCTGATATATTATTGGCTGAATTTTATGGCGAAAACTATCTCGAAGAATTAAAATATTTAGACTTTGCGGATGAAAAGTTCGGGGGAAATGTAGATAGATTTTTAAATCCTGATGCAGAAAAATATTTTCAAAAGAAGTATGAGTTAGCACGAGATGTTATTTTTGAAAAATTATTTTCAAAAGATGATGAAGAAAACAAAGTTTTAAAACAAAAGATATTTAAAAATGTTTATGTTCCAGAAGTTAACGAGAATAAATTCTTTCCATTTTTAAAGGTATGTTGTGTTGATTTGATTAAGTCGTTAAAAGAGTCTAACGTATTTTCAAAAGCTGGCATAAAAAATGAATTGAATGCCATTTATAGAAGAAAAAGAGAAATTATAAAAGTATATCTAAGTTCTTTTTCAAAAGCTTTTCCTGAAAATTTAACTGAGGAGGAAAAAAGACTTTGTATAATTTTAAAAAATCATAAATTAAATAATATTAATTTTGTTTATTATTCTTATTGTTATCCAAAATTTGCACCATTAGGTTCTTATAAATGTTTTTCAGAAGATATAAAACAACAACTTGGTGATAATAACTGGGAAGGAACAATTGAAAAATATACTGCCACAGAAAAAGTAATAATGAAATTAGATTTTTCAAATAATCAGAAACTTAAAATCCTAGAAACTCTTAAAGAAAATGGAAAAATCACAAATAATGAAGAAGAGCTAGAATATAAAAAAGAATTAGATAGTTTAATTATAACTGAAGAAAATTTAAAAGAAGTAGAAGAAAAATATTTAAAAGAACAAAGTTCACGAGGTACAAGGTAAAAAACGCTTTAGAAATAAAGTGTTTTTTTAGAAAAATATATGTTTTTTTTCATTAAATTTGCTTGACTTACATATAATAAAATGTTATATTAAATATGCTTTTTATAGGTTTTCCATGGAGGAAAACTATATAAAATATTCAAATATGACACACCTGGAGATGTGTGGAAGGAGGAAATATGCCTACTATTAATCAATTAGTTAGAAAAAACAGAGGAAAGAAAACTAAAAAGAGAAAAAGTCCTGTTTTAGGTTATGGTTTTAATAGTCAAAAAAGAGTTAAAACTGAAAAGTTTTCACCTCAAAAGCGTGGAGTATGTACTCGTGTTGGGACATTAACACCAAAGAAACCAAACTCAGCAATGCGTAAAGTTGCACGTGTAAGATTAAGTAATGGTTATGAAGTAACATGTTATATTCCAGGAATTGGACACAATTTACAAGAACATAGTGTTGTTTTAATTCGTGGAGGACGTGTTAAAGATCTTATCGGTGTACGTTATCATATTGTACGTGGAACACTTGATACTCAAGGAGTAGAAAATAGAAAACAAGGTAGAAGTAAATATGGTACAAAAAAACCAAAAAAGTAAGTAAATAAGTTTTAGAAAGGAGACACATAAAATGCGTAAGAGACCAGCTATTAAAAGAGAAGTTTTAGCAGATCCTATTTATAATTCTAAAGTTGTTACAAAACTTATTAATCAAATAATGCTTGATGGTAAAAAAGGTGTTGCTGGAACTATTGTTAATGACGCTTTTAATATAATAAAAGAAAAAACTGGAAAAGATCCAATGGAAGTGTTTGATGAAGCACTTGAAAATATTAAACCAGCTTTAGAAATAAAGTCACGTAGAGTTGGTGGAAGTAGCTATCCAGTTCCAATGGAAGTAAGACCTGATAGAAGACAAACATTAGGGCTACGTTGGTTAGTTCAATATGCTAAAAATCGTTCAGGTAAAAGCATGGCTGAAAAGCTAGCTAATGAAATTATGGATGCTGCAAATGGAACAGGTGGAGCAGTTAAAAAACGTGAAGATACACATAGAATGGCAGAAGCTAATAAGGCTTTCGCACATTATAGATGGTAAGAAGGGAGAATATATATGGCACGTGATGTATCACTTGATAAAACACGTAATATTGGTATAATGGCACACATTGATGCCGGTAAAACCACTTTTACAGAACGTGTATTGTTTCATACAGGTAAAACTCACAAGATTGGTGAAACACATGATGGTGAGTCTCAAATGGACTGGATGGAACAAGAAAAAGAACGTGGTATAACTATTACTAGTGCAGCAACAACTGCTCACTGGAGAGGTTATAGATTTAATATAATTGATACACCAGGACACGTGGACTTTACAATTGAAGTTGAACGTAGTTTAAGAGTTCTTGATGGTGCGATTGCATTAATTGATGCTCAAGCTGGTGTAGAAACTCAAACTGAACAAGTTTGGAGACAAGCAAACGAATATAAAGTTCCTAGAATGATATTTGCAAATAAAATGGATAAAATGGGAGCAGACTTCTTCATGTCTGTTCAGACCATTATTGACCGTCTTGGTAAAAATGCAATTCCTGTACAGATTCCAATCGGAAAAGAAGATGAATTCCAGGGAATCATTGACCTGTTCGAGATGAAAGCTTACATCTACAATGATGAGAAGGGTGATGACATTTCCATCACAGATATTCCGGAGGATATGAAGGAAGATGCTGAGCTTTATCATACAGAGCTGATCGAGAAGATCTGCGAGCTGGATGATGACCTCATGA
>USDC01000135.1 GCA_900553435.1 uncultured Mycoplasmatota bacterium | reverse complement strand
CGCCCATTAAAACGGCACGCGAGCTGGGTTCAGAACGTCGTGAGACAGTTCGGTCTCTATCTGTCGTGGGCGCTGGAAAATTGAGAAGGGCTGTCCTTAGTACGAGAGGACCGGGATGGACGTACCGATGGTGTATCTGTTGTCACGCCAGTGGCACCGCAGAGTAGCTATGTACGGATGGGATAACCGCTGAAAGCATCTAAGCGGGAAGCCCTCTTCAAGATGAGTTTTCCCTTTCTTTAAGAAATAAGATCCCTTGTAGACTACGAGGTTGATAGGCTAGATGTGGAAGAATAGTGATATTTTGAGCTGACTAGTACTAATAGATCGACAATTTAACTTTATTTTAATTTGAGTGTCACATTATCTTGTTTTGAGAGAACAATTATTATATAATATTATTAATTGGTGACGATAGCAAAGTGGATACACCTGTTCCCATCCCGAACACAGAAGTTAAGCACTTTAACGCCGACGATAGTTCACGCGAAAATAGGAAGTTGCCAATTTTTTTATTTGTTTAATACTCTTCTTTATTGAAGAGTTTTTTTAATTTGAAATTGCATATGTTTAAAAAATACTTTATTAGTTATATTTTTTCTAAAATAAAAAACAAAAACTAACTTTTTTTTGTTTATTTTTAGTGTTATAATTTTATCATAGGAGTGTAGTATGAATAAGAAATATAAACTTAAAAGAAAATATAAAATTTTATTTGGTATTATAATTTTATTAATTGTGGGAGTCATATTATTTTTTTACATCGATTATAGACTTAGTAATGAATATAAATTTAAAGAATTAGGTTATAATGAGGAAGATGTAACATTTTTATTAACTTTTGATGAGGATTTTCAAAATAAATTATTAGAGCTAGGCCACGATGAAGAAGTTTTAGAAATTATTAAAGAAAAATACTTTATTGAAGATAATTTAGATAGATATATAGCTTATAAGAAAAAAAGAAGAGTTGATGAAATTCCTATAAGTGAAGTGGTAGCTTTAGTTAATGTAAATAGAGATAGAGATTACTATGAAAAACCAATCAAAACAGATGTAAGTAAGGGTAATTTAATACTAGTAAATAAATATCACTATTTAGACGAATCTTTCGTACCTAAAGGAGTAGAAAAAGCGAGTAGCTGGTATGCATATGATGGTATACTTGCCGCAGGTGAGTCATACAGAGCGTTTATTAAAATGTTTAATGCCGCTAAAGAAGATGACATAAACTTAATTTTAAATTCAGGATATCGCTCTTATGCAGACCAAAAAGCAGTTTATGAAGACTTTGATAGAAACTATGGAGAAGAATATGCAGATAATTACGCAGCTAGACCTGGATATTCTGAACATCAAACAGGACTTGCCTATGATATAGTTAGCCCAGGTGCTTCTGGCGATGACTTTGATAAAACTGATGCTTTTAAATGGCTAGATAAAAATGCACATAAATATGGTTTTATTTTAAGGTATCCAAAAGATAAAGAAGAATATACTGGCTTTAAATATGAGTCTTGGCATTATAGATATGTAGGAGAAGACACAGCTAGAATAGTAAAAAAAGAAGGAATAACATACGATGAATATTATGCATATTACATCGAAAATAAAAAATAGTTGTAAATTATATAAAAAAATATTGAAAAGATAAAATATCTCCTCTATAATTGAAAGTGGTGATAACATGGAATATAAATACACATCATTAAATGAATTTGATACTTATGAACTCGCAGAAAATCTTGAGAGTGAAAAATTTTCAAATATGGTCATATGCTTAACAGGAGACTTGGGAAGTGGTAAGACAGTCTTTACTAAAGCTTTCGCGCGTTCAATGGGAATTGAAGATAATATAACTTCTCCAACCTTTAATATTATTAAAGAATACGAAGGTGAACTTCCTTTATATCATATGGATGTATATAGACTAGAAGAAAGTGGAGAAAATTTAGGTATTAAAGATTATTTTAACAAAGGTGGAGTTACAATAATAGAATGGGCAGATTTAATCCCAGATTTACTACCTGAAGAAAGACTTGATATAAAAATTAGAATAGTTGATGATACAAAAAGATTATTTATCATAACGCCACATGGAGAAGAATACGAAAACGTATGTGAACAAGCATTATAGAATATCGATTGATATTCTTTTTATTTTTTATTATAATAATTTAAGTATTGAGGTGATTATTTTGTATAGCTTATTTATAGATACACATGATGCTTTAATAACAGTTGCATTAATAAATGAAGAAGAGTTATTAATTAAAGAAAAGAAAAGTATTAATTCTCATTCCATATATCTTGTACCTATGATTAAAGAAATAATGGAAGAAAATAACGTTAGTTTTAAAGATTTAAAAGAAGTCTTAGTGGTAAATGGCCCTGGAAGTTTTACTGGTATTAGAATTGGTTTAAGTGTTGCTAAAACAGTCGCATATGCTCTTAAAATAGATATAAAGACTATTTCTAGTTTAGCTTTATATTTAATTTCAAATGAAAGTAATAACAATAGTTATGCAGTTATCAAAGATACAAAAGGTTATTATATTGCATTTAAAAAAGATGAAGAAATAATAGAGGAATATGTAAACGAAATAGATGAGGGGATAAATAAAGTTTCTAACACATTAGATTTAAAAAAGATATATCAGTATTTAAAAAATAAAAAACCAGAAAACGTTCATCTTGTAAAAGCTAATTATGTTAAAAAAATAGAGGTAGAAAAATGATAGATATAAAAAAAGAAAAGAAAAAAAATTATTTTT
>USDC01000134.1 GCA_900553435.1 uncultured Mycoplasmatota bacterium | reverse complement strand
GATTTTTTTTGCTTCTGCGAGATTATATTTTTTATGTTCTTCTAAAATTTTTATATCTACAACCTCACCTATTAATGCATTTTTAACAAAATAAACTTTACCATTAATTTTGGCAATTCCTCTTCCTTGATGATCAATACTTTCTATTTTTATATTTTTTAATTCCATAAAGTCCTCACTTACATTTAAATTATATCAATTATTTATCGTGTATAAAAGTACTTTTACTGTAAAAAATAATTGTAGTGATACTATGAATACAAAAAAAATTATCGAAAACTTAAATAAAATGAAAAAACACTTTCCTGATCTTTTAATAAAAAAGATAAAGGTTAGTCTTTTTAAGCATGTTTATATTATTACTACTGACTCAGTAAGTAGCGGAGATAAAGTAAATGATTTTATACTTAAATATTGGGCAAATAAAAATTTATTAAATAAGACATTTAGTAATATTGAAAAAGAAATAAATAACTTTTTACCAGCTATAAACATGAAAAAAATTACTAAAGAAAAAGATGTACTTTATTATGTTTATAATGGGTTTACAGTAGTACTGTCTGATTACGAAAAAGAAGGATTTGCTTTTGAAACAAGAGCCGAAATAGATAGAGGTGTAACTGAATCAAGTAGTGAACCTAATATAAAAGGACCAAAAGATAGCTTTACAGAAAATTATCAAAAAAATATTGGACTAATTAGAAAAAGAATAAAATCAGAAAATTTATTTTTAGATGAATTTACAATTGGAAAAGAAAGTAAAACTAGAGTTGGACTTTTTTACATGAATAATATATGTGAGGATTCCTTAGTAATCGAAGTAAAACAAAAATTAAGAAAAATAAATATAGATGGTGTTTTAGATAATGGATACTTAAAAGAATTATTTAAAAAAGAAAACCATAGTATTTTTCCAACAATATTAAGTACTGAAAAACCTGATAATGCAAGTAAAAATTTACTTGATGGAAAAGTAGTAATTGTTATGGAAAATAGTCCAAACGTTTTATTAATTCCTACCCTTTTAATCGATTTTATTAAAAACCAAGAAGATTACAATCAAAAAGCATTCTTTTCTACTTTTATAAGAATAATAAGAGCTATTGCATTTGTTTTAGCGATAATTATGCCAGGATTTTATATTGCAATTACAACTTGCGACCAAGAAATAATTCCAACTAGCCTACTTATAAATTTTGCTACACAAAGAGAGGGTGTTCCATTTCCTGCGATTATTGAGGCATTAATTTTACTTATTTCGTTTGAAATCTTAAATGAGGGGGACAGTAGAGTTCCAAGTGCTAGAACAACTTCCTTATCAATTCTAGGTGCTTTAATTCTAGGAGAAGCTGCGGTAAGCGCAGGAATAATATCACCTATTATGGTTATTGTAATCGCAATCACTAGTATTTGTTCATTACTATTTAGTTACTTAGATATACAAGCGGCGATTAGATTTTGGAGATATATTTTAATGTTTTTTGCATCTTTCTTTGGAATAATTGGATTATTTATTGGTATTCTTTTTATGCTAATTAATTTATGCTCTATTAAAAGTTTTGGTAAGCCATATTTAATGCCTTTTTCTCCAATTTATAAAGACTCTTGGAAAAATGCAATTTTAAGGTTTTCACTTTCAAATATTGATAAACGTGATAAATATCTTGCCAGAAAAAATATTATAAGGAGGAAAGGATAATGAAAAAAAGATTTTTGATTTTAGTTTTATTTATTCTTACCTTATTTACTACTGGATGTTTTGATTATACAGAACTTAACGAACTTGGAATAATTAGTGCTTTAGGTATCGAAAAAGAAAAAAATGGAAACTACCTAATTTCTGCACAAATTGTAAATATTAAAAAAACTGGTGCAGAATCTGGTAATGAAGGAATATCTAAAGTTGTAACTTATACTGGCAAGGGAAAAACAATAGAACAAGCTATAAAAAATATTTCTAACTTATCAAGTAAAGAAGTATTTTTAGCTCATTTAAAATTAGTTATTATAGATGATGATGTAATAAAAAATGATACTTCCAATATTGTAGATTTTTTTGTAAGAAATACTAAAATTAAATCTAATTTTGCTATTAGTACATCTTCTAAAGATTCACCATTAGAAATTTTAAAAACCCTTACTCCACTTGATTCTTTACCAAGTGAAGATATATATAATATGATAGAAAGCAGTGAAAAACTAGTGGGAAACGCAACAATACTTACATTTGATGATTTTTTAAACGATTTATTACAATATGGAATTAACCCTGTATATACAAATCTAGAAATAAGCGGAGAAAAGAAAGGAAATGAAGATACTGAATCTTTAAAAAAGTCAACTCCTAATAGCATTGTAGAAATAAACAATTTTATAGCTTTTGATAAAAATGGTAAAGTAACTAAACTTAACAAAGAAGAATCAATTGGATATTCTTTTATAAAAAACAAAGTGAAAACTCCGGTAATTACTGCGAAATGTGAGAATGAAAAAAATTATTTTTCAGTAAATATTTTAGGAAGTAAAAATAATATAAAATTTAGTGAAAAGAATAATACAGTAACATTCGAATTAAAGGCAACTGGAAATATAAGTGAGGCCAACTGTAAAAAGAATTATACAGCTAATCAGTTAAACACTATGATTAATAAGCAAACTAAAAAACAAATAAGTAAATACATTAAAAGCTCATTTGAGCTTGCACAAAAAAACAAAAATGATTTTTTAGGTATTGGAAACTATATTTATAAAAATAATAAAAACTATTTTGACTTTAAAAATAAAAATTG
>USDC01000133.1 GCA_900553435.1 uncultured Mycoplasmatota bacterium | reverse complement strand
TATTATTTGAACCAGAAATACCACAAAATACTGGTAATATTATGAGAACTTGTGCTGCGACTGGTACAAAGTTACATCTAATAAAACCACTTGGTTTTTCGCTTGAAGAAAAATATTTAAAAAGAAGTGCTGCAAACTATATACATGAATGTGATTACACAGTTTATGAAAATATAGAAGATTTTTATAGTAAAAACAAAGGAACATTTTATTACTTAACTAGGTATGGACATAAACCACATACTTCTTTCGATTATAGTAATAAAGATGAAAATATATATTTTGTCTTTGGAAAAGAAAGTACAGGAATTCCTCTAAAATATTTAAAACCTAACTTAGAACACTGCATGCGTATACCAATGACTAATAAAGTAAGAGCACTTAACTTATCAAATACAGTTGCAATAATGGTATATGAAGCACTAAGACAACAAGATTATAGAGATTTACTATTTGATGAACCTTTTAAAGGAAATGTAATAGAAGATTTTAAAGAATAAAAAAAGAGGAGTTTTTTCTCCTGTTTAGTTAAATAAATCACTATGACTTCCAATATTGATTAACAAAAGTAGTAGTTTTTTATTATTATACTGATAAATCAATAACCAGTCTGGTCGTATGTGACATTCGTTACAATTTTTATAATGTTTGTTATCTATTAGTTTATGATTTTTATATTTTGGATCTAGTTCTTCGTTGAAAGCCAATTTATCTATAACAGTTTTTAATTCATTAATGTCTTTACCTTGTTTAAGACATTTTTTTAACCCTTTTTTAAATTTTGTAGAATACACTACTTCATATTTATAATTAATCATCGGATAATAAATCCTTCTTTAAATCTTCCCAATTTTTGTATCTTGGGTATTTTTCAGAATCGTTAATCATTTCATTTACTTCTGATAGTGCTTCTAACAAATCTTTACTAGGGTTTTTATTTACTACTTCAAAAGGCACACCATTTCTTTTAACTACTTGGGTTAATGCCATATTGATAAAAGTGCTCATATTTAAGCCTAGATCTTTTAAAATATAAGTTGCTGCATCTTTTATTTTTGTATCAACATTTACGTTAATAGCACTTGTTGAATTAGCTTTAGCTTTAGCCATGATATATTCACCCACTTTCTGTTAATGATTATAACAGATTTTTTCTAAAAAGCAAGACATTTACTACATTTTATGTATATTTTTACTACAATTATACCACATAACAATATTAATATATGTAAAGAAATAAATAAACGTTAATAAAAAATTCAAGAGAAATCTTGAATTTTTATAATACTATTGCAATTAAATTATTACTTCCTTTATTAACCATCTTAGTTATTACTTGAGATAATTTAAATCTCATATTTTCAGGCATCATTGCAAGTTTTGCTTGTATTCCTTCTTGAACTATAACATCTAGGCTTCTTCCAAATATTTCACTTTTCCATATGTTTTCTGGATTTTCTTCTTGGTCTTTCATTAAGTAATCAATTAATTCTTTACTTTGTAATTCACTTCCAATAATAGGTTCAAACGTACTTTCAACATCAACTTTTATCATATGTATAGAACTAGCAACCGCTTTAAGTTTTACACCGTAACGTCCACCTTGCTTAATAACCTCAGGAGTTTCAAGTTTCATATCAGAAAGTGTAGGAGAGGCTATACCATAACCAGTTTGTTTTACTTGTTTAAGTGCTTCAGAAAATCTTTCATATTCATTCTTACCATTTTTAAAGTCCATAAACATTTTTAATAGTTCAGCTTTTGAGTTAACACTTACTCCCATTGCTTCTTTTAATATCTCATCGTATAAATTTTCTGGAGCTTCTAAATTAATTGTTACCTCACCTGTATTTGTATTTACTTCACTAATATATGCTTTACTTATATATTCACTAGCTTCAAAATTTAAATTTATATCATTTACATCACGTAATTTATTTATGTTTGTAACACATTGTTTAATAGTATTTAAATAAATTTCTTTTAATGAATTTTCTTTTTCTAGTATAGCAATCCAATCTGGGATGTTTACATTCACTTCAGTTATAGGAAATTCATATAACGCTTCCTTTAAAATATTCATAATTTCAATTTCATTTAAGTTTTCAACATTTATTGGTAAAACTGGGACTTCATATTTTTCACTTAATGAATTACTTAAACTTATTGTCTCAGCATTATTAGGGTGAGTTGTGTTTAAAATAACTAAAAATGGTTTATTTAAGTTTTTAAGTTCATTTATTACTTGTTCTTCAGCATCTATATAATCATTTCTATTAAACTCTCCAATTGAACCATCTGTAGTCATCACAATTCCTATAGTAGAGTGGTCTCTTATAACTTTTTCTGTTCCAATACTTGCCGCTTCAATAAATGGAATTTCCTCATCATACCAAGGGGTTTTAACCATACGTGCTTCTCCATCTTCATTAATATATCCCTTAGCATCATTTATAACATAACCAACACAATCAATTAATTTAATATTTGTTTCAAATTCATCTACCTTTATATTAGCACCACTACTAGGAACAAATTTTGGTTCAATGGTCATAATTGTCTTACCTTGAGCAGTTTGAGGAATTTCATCTAAACATCTTTTCTTTTCAATTTCATCTTCAATGTTTGGAACAACTAAGTTTTCAATAAATCTTTTAATAAATGTACTTTTTCCTGTTCTAACCGCACCAACAACACCTAAATATATTTCACCTTTACCTAAATTAGATAAACTTCCAATTATTTCTTTTTTCTCCATAAAACGGACTCCTTTTCTATCATTCATTTAA
>USDC01000132.1 GCA_900553435.1 uncultured Mycoplasmatota bacterium | reverse complement strand
TTCCAGAATATAATAGATATGTTAGAAAGATTTATAAAAATGAAAAAAATAGAGGAGTCTTATTAAATTCAGATTTTTTATTAAAAAGGTTAAAGATAATTCTTAGCATATATAAAAAAGCTTTAAATGTGTACTTTACTAATTATTATAGAAAAAGTAAAATAAAAGAATTAATGTTGTTTAACGAAAAAAAGAAAGTTAAAATGATAAAAAGCAGTTTAACTTTAAGAGATACAATTTATATATATACGAATTTATTAATGATTGTGCTTTTAATATTTCAAGAGGAGGTATATTATGAGGTATTTACTAAATTTCTCATTTAACGGCAATTATTTTTATGGATATAATAAACAAAAGGAAAAAAAGACTGTACAAGGAGAAATAGAGAAGTTATTAAGTAAAAGATTTAATAAAATTATAAAAATAACAGGGTGTAGTAGAACTGATAGAAACGTTCATTCTCTTGATCATTATGCACATTTGATGTAGATAATAAGATTG
Organism: uncultured Mycoplasmatota bacterium; assembly: GCA_900553435.1. Classification (GTDB taxonomy): domain Bacteria; phylum Bacillota_I; class Bacilli_A; order RF39; family UBA660; genus UMGS1611. The sequence continues at coordinate 2,297 of USDC01000132.1, read as the reverse complement.
ATGAAGAAAAATTAAGGGTGTTTTTAAATAAAAGTTTAAATGGAGAAATTTATATAAAAAGTATAAGAAAAGTTAAAAATGATTTTCATGCTAGATATGATGTTATAAAAAAAACTTATTTATATAAAATTAATACCAGAGAATATAATCCAACAGAAAAAGATACAGTAATGCAATATAATAAAAGTATAGATATAAAAAAAATAAAAAGAATAAGTAAAATTCTAACTGGTAAACATTCATTTAAAGCCTTTACCCCAAGTTCAAATTTAAAGGAAAGTTATATTAGAACTATTTATGATATAAAAATAAAAAGAGAAAAGGATTATGTATATATATACATTACTGGTGATGGCTTTTTAAGATATATGGTTAGGAATATTGTTTCATTATTTATAGATTATAATGAGAACAAAATAAATTTAACAGATGTCATAGAAATGGTAGAAAAAGAAAAAAAAGAAAAGCTAGGAAAAAAAGTAAGTGGTAATGCATTATATTTATATAGAGTATATTATTAATAAATGCCTAAAATAATTGACATTAAAGGCTTATTTTAGTATAATCAATATCGGTACATTTTAACTGATTTTGTTAGCCTTGGGAAAGCGAAGCAAATAGGTTAGAAAGGAAGAAAAATATGAAAACTTATATGATGAAAAAAGAGGATGTTAAGCGTAATTGGTATGTAATTGATGCAGCTGGCGAAAATTTAGGTCGTGTTGCTTCACTTGCAGCACATGTTTTACGTGGAAAACATAAACCAACTTATACACCTCATGTTGATTGTGGAGATTATGTAATCATAATAAATGCATCAAAAGTAGAACTAACAGGAAATAAATTAAATAATAAGATTTATTATAATCATAGTGGATATCCTGGAGGTCTTAGAGAAAGAACTGCTAAAGAAATGAAAGAAAAATATCCAGTAGAAATGGTTGAAAGAGCAGTAAAAGGTATGCTTCCTCATAATAGATTAGGTAGAAGTATGTATAAAAAATTATTTGTTTACGAAAGTAACGATCATAAACATGAAGCTCAAAAACCAGAAATAATTAAAGTTGGAGGTAAATATGGCAAATAAAAAAGTATACGCTGCGACTGGAAAAAGAAAAAGAAGTGTTGCACAAGTTAAATTAACTTCTGGTTCTGGAAAAATAACTGTTAATGGCGTAGATGTTCATGAATATATGCCTTATGAATATTTAGTTCTTGATTTAATGCAACCACTTGTTATTACTGAAAATCAAGATAAGTTAGATGTTACTGTAAAAGTAAGAGGTGGAGGATTTAGTGGCCAAGCTGGAGCTATTCGTTTAGGTATTGCTAGAGCTTTACTTATATATGATGAAAATAGCGACCCTACCGCAGAAGATAGTTATAGAAAGAAATTAAAAACTGCTGGTATGATTACTAGAGATGCTAGAATTAAAGAACGTAAAAAATATGGTCTTAAAAAAGCAAGAAGAGCACCACAATTTTCAAAGAGATAATAAGTTCCGAGATTTCTCGGTCTTTTTTTATAAAAAAAAGTGCAGTTAAGCACTAATATCTATAATGTTAACAACAATTCCCTCTAGTACAATTGTTGCCTTTTTACCATTATATTTTATTTTGTTGTATTTTATATAATCTTTTATGTTTTTTATTAATAAATTTTTATCGGTTTTGTAACATTTATAATATTTTTTAAATAATTCAAAATTATTAATAAATAAATACAACATAACTTCAGGTGTTTCATTTAATACTAAATAATTATTAAACATATACTACCACCTATTAATAGTATTGATAAAAAAATGAAAATTATGTGTAAAAAGGTATTATTTCTTATCAAAACATAATAAGTATGGTATAATTTTACAATAGGTGATACTAGTGGCTAGGAAAGTTTTTAAAAGTTTAGAAGAACAGGTACAGATTTTAAAAGATAAGGGGCTAATGATAACTGATGAGGAAAAGACAAAAAGTATTCTTTTTAGGGAAAACTATTTCTTTTTAAGTGGCTATAGACACCTGTTTTTAGAAAAAAATGGAACCAGAAAATTTAAAAGAGGGGCTAGGTTTGAAGAATTATATTCTTTATTTTTGTTTGATAGACAATTTAGAAATATAATATTTAAAAATGTACTTATAATTGAAAATAATTATAAATCTATAACTAGCTATATACTTAGTAAAAAATATGGTTATAAAGAAAAAGACTATTTAAAAGCTTCAAATTTTACTAGGGATAGAAGCAAAACAAGACAAGTAAATGATTTATTAAAAAAAATGAAAAGACAAATTAG
>USDC01000131.1 GCA_900553435.1 uncultured Mycoplasmatota bacterium | reverse complement strand
ATATAAATTATATAAATAAAAATGGCGGAGGAAAAGGGATTCGAACCCCTGCGCCGCTTTCGCGACCTGTCGGTTTTCAAGACCGATCCCTTCAGCCGGACTTGGGTATTCCTCCATTTCCAAGTATCCTTGGTGCATAGAAATTATAACACAGTTAAAAATAAAATGTCAACAATAATAATTTGTTTCCTATATGTATATTATATTCAAATAACAATTATTTATGCTATTTTATATTTTGTCTTCCATATATTGGTTATACAGCCAATATTCAAATAGGTTTTGCTGGGAGATAATAAATTTAGGTGAGTAGTATGTCAAAGATTTACAAGATTCCTATGGGAAATGGATATTTTCTTTTTAAATTAGAACAATTATTAATTGATAGAAATATTAGTAAAAATAAAGTTATGAGAGATACAAATACAGATTTTAAAGTTTTACAAAGGTTAATGAAAGGTGATTTAACTAGAATTGATGTTACTATTATTTCGAGATTATGTGATTATTTGGATGTTAAAGAAAATGAAATATATGAATATTTTCCGAATGAAAAGAAATAAATCATATATTTTTCTTTATTTAATAAGATAAAATAAGGGTTGCAAAACTTATGTTTTAAGTTTATAATATTAATGCAAGCGTTTTTGCACCCATAGCTCAACTGGATAGAGCATTTGACTACGGATCAAAGGGTTAGGGGTTCGAGTCCTCTTGGGTGCGCCATTCTTAAAATATAACGGGAAGTGGCTCAACTTGGTAGAGCACCTGGTTTGGGACCAGGTGGTTGCAGGTTCAAATCCTGTCTTCCCGACCATTTAGTTTATTTCTCCTTTTAGGAGTTTTTTTATACTAAAAATTTTATATAAAAAGTTAATTAGAAAACAATTGTAATAAATTATTATAAAAGTTAAATTAATGGGAATTTTAAAAATTTATATTTTTTTTAAAATATCAAAAAATTACTTTTAGTTAACATAGATTGTTGATATAATTAAGTTAACGAGAAAGTAGGTGTTTTTTTTGAAAAATTATGTTTTAGGACTTGATATTGGAATTGCATCTGTAGGTTGGGGAATAATTGATTTAGATAGCGGAGAAGTAGTTGATGCAGGAGTAAGATTATTTAAAGAAGGAACCGCAGAAAATAATGAGAACAGAAGAAGTTTTAGAACTGGCAGAAGATTAATTAGAAGAAAAAAGAATAGGATTAAAGACTTAAGAGAGTTATTAGAGAAAAATAATATTATTTCTAGTAATTTTATTCCTTTAAATGATCCATATGATATAAGAGTAAAAGGATTAGCTAATAAACTAAGTAATGAAGAATTAGCTACGGCTTTATTACATATTGCAAAAAATAGAGGATTAGTAAATGAAGAAATAATCCAGATGAAGAAGAAATAAAGGAAAATGAAGTAAATAAAAATATAATTTCACATAATAGAAAAGAATTAATTGAAAAAAATTATTATATTTGTGAATTACAAAAAGAAAGACTTATAAATGGAAAAGTCAGAGGAAATAATAATATGTTTTTAACTTCTGATTATATAAAGGAAATTAAAAAAATATTATCTAACCAAAATGTTAATGAGGAACTTGAAAATAGTATTATAAATATAGTTAAAAGAAAACGAGAATATTATGAAGGACCAGGTAGTGAAAAATCTCCAACTCCATATGGTAGGTTTTATTTTGAGAATGGAAAATTAGTTGAAGTTGATATGATTGAAAAAATGAGAGGTAAATGTTCTATTTATCCAGATGAGTTAAGAGCTCCTAAAATGAGTTATACAGCTGATTTATTTAATTTTTTAAATGATTTAAATAATTTAACTTATGATGGAGATAAAAAAATTACACCAGAACAAAAAAAGGAAATTATAAATGAATTTATTAATAAAGATGGAAAAATAACTCCTTTAAAGTTAGCAAAATTTTTAGGTGTAGATATAGCTTTAATTAAAGGTTTTAGAATAGATAAAAAGGATAATCCACTTTTAACCGAATTTAAAGGTTATAAAAAAATACTAAAATGTGTTAAAGATAATAAGCTAAATGTAGAAATATTAGAAAATAAAGAAATATTAGATGAAATTATTAATATTTTAACAAGTAAAAAAGGTTTGAATGAAAGAATAGAAAGTATAAGAAATATTAAAAACTTAGATAATACAATATATACAGATGAAATAATAACTTTACTTTCTAAACTAACTGGAATAAGTGGTTATCATTCATTGTCTTTAAAAGTGATGAATGAAGTAATAGCTGATTTGATAAATACTGAATATAATCAAATGGAAATTTTTAGTATTAATAAATATTTTGAACATAAAAAAGTGGATTATAAAGGATTAAAAAATATACCTTCTAATATAGATGAAATATTATCTCCTGTTGTTAAAATTTCACAAAATGAGGCTATAAAGGTTATAAATGCAGTAAGAAAAAAATATGGTGAATTAACTTCAATTATTATAGAAATGCCTAGAGAAAAAAATAGCAAAGACAGAAAACGTAGATTAAATGAAATTCAAAAAAAGAATGAAGAGTATAATAAAAAAGCAGAGGAATTGCTTGATGGTAAAAAAGGTAATTTAACCTTAAGACAAAAATTAAGACTTTATGAAGAACAAGATGGTAAATGTTTATACACAGGTAAACCAATTGATTTAAAGCAGTTAATTAATTATCCGCATATGTTTGAAATTGATCACATAATCCCTTTATCAGTATCATTAGAAGATTCATTTACCAATAAAGTTTTAGTTTATCATGAGGCTAATCAAGAAAAAAGTAATAAAACACCATA
>USDC01000130.1 GCA_900553435.1 uncultured Mycoplasmatota bacterium | reverse complement strand
TATATGGATTGTTTTTTACTAGCTATAATTAATTAAAGTTTATATCATATATTTTTTATTTTTATTTAAATAAAAAAACGAAATTTTAATTTATACTAGTTATTAATATATTTAAAAAATAAAAGAAAGGAAAAATCAATTAAGACAACTTAGGATTGATTATATGTGGCATAATGAAGAAACAATATATAATTTACGCTGATGAATCACATAGAAAAGGGAAATATTTTAGTAACTTTTATGGTGGTGCTTTAATTAATTATAATGAACTTGAAAAGATAAATGCTGAACTTAATGCTAAAAAAATAGAATTAGGACTATTTCAAGAGGTTAAATGGACAAAAGTTACTGAACAATATCTAGATAAGTATTTGAAGTTAATTAATTATTTCTTCGAGTTCGTGAAATCTAATAAAATTAAAATAAGGATAATGTTTACACAAAATGCACAAGTACCACAAAATTTAACTAAAGAACAAAAGGAAAAACAATATTTTCTTTTATATTATCAATTTATTAAACATGCATTTGGCATAGATTATTGTAACTTAAACAAAAAAAATCAAGTAATATTAAAATTATATTTTGATAAGTTACCTGATACTAAAATAAAAAATAGAGAATTTAAGGCACATATTTATGCACTAAATGATTTCTTTTTTGCTCATAATGTACATATTTATAATGAAGATATTGCGGAGGTTGATTCCAAAAAACATGTTATTCTACAATGTATGGATATTATTTTAGGTGCTATGAATTTTAAGTTAAACAATATGAATAAAGAAAAACTACAAAATAGTAATAAACGTGGTAAAAGAACTATTGCAAAAGAAAAATTATATAAAAATATATTGAAAAATATTAGGCATATTTATCCTAATTTTAATGTAGGTATTTCAACTGGTATCAGAGGAGAATTGGCTAACCATTGGAAAGATCCATATAGACATTGGCGTTTTATGTCTAAAGACAGCATATTTGATTCTTCATTAACTAAAAAAGTAAAATGAAAAACTCCGTTCTTCCTACATAATCTTTCACGTTAAACGTAAAGCTTCGGATTGAACAGAGTTCTTACATGATAATGTTATCATTAATAATGACAAATGTCAATGTTAGTATATTCAAAAAAATTTTTAAATGTTAAATTTAAATTAAACATTTTAATTTATTATTTTGTTTTTTTCTTGAAAAAAAGTAAGTTTGTGTTAGTATAGTGTGTACGTTTTTAAGGAGGGAAAAATATGAAGTATGCAATCGGAACAATGGATGAAGCAGAAACTATAAGAAGTTACGATATAAGCAAAGGAGAAAACAGTAGTCAGATTGAAATAGAAATGGTAAATGGTGATGTAAAAAAAGAAGAATTACATTCTAATAATAGAGAAGAATTAGATAAGTTAATTAATGAAAAGGAAAGAGAAATACAAGATACTATGTTATATCAAGAAAATTTAAGAGCGCTAAATGCACAAACATTTTTGTACAAAGAAGATTCTGATTTAGTTAAAGTATTAATTGGTTTTAGTGATACTTTCTTTGCAAGTCTAACTGCATTAGGTGCTACTGGAATAGCTACTAGTGATTCACTTTTTATTAAATCACTTGCTATATTAGCTACTGTAATATGTGGTACAGGAACTGTTTTTTGTACTGCTGCATTAAAAGAGATGTTTTCTGAAACAAAGGAAATAAAAAAATCTTTAGAATTTTTAAAAACATTAAATTTAAAAGAATTTAGTGATGAGGGAACTATTTCTTTTGATAGAGAAAATAATCCAAGACTTTTCGATGGCGTAAATTATAAAGGAAAGTTAAATGTTAACACTTATAGAAAATATGCATTATCAGCTTTAAGACAGATAAGAGAAAATGCTTCAAATCTAGAAGATTATAGTTTTGTTAAAAAACATGTTTAAAATTGTATATTAGAAGATGTATGTCTTCTTTTTTTATTGTTTTAAGTATTAAATAGACAAATATTTACAATTAAGGATATTTAAGATAAAATGAGGCAAAGGTTGTGAAAAACATGTTAAAAAAGAAAGAAAAAAGTAAAATATTTTTGAAATCAAATAATATTTTTGAGTGTCCGATATGTAATAGTGAATTATCTTTAAATGAAAATATGCTAAATTGCATTAATAATCATACATTTGATATAAAAAGCAATGGTTCATTATTTTTAGTTAGTACTTCAAATTACAAGGAAAGTAAACATTATAATAAATCGTTTTTTTTAGCTAGAAGAAAGTTTATTAATAATGAATATTATAAAAGAGTTTATAAATTTATTATAAATTATATTAATCAAAATTATGAAAATGAATTATTAATATTAGATTTGGGATGCGGAGAATTTACTCATACAAATAAAATATGTGAAAATTTAGATGGTGATATTAAAGTGTTAGGAGTAGATTATTCAAAATCTGCGATTGATTTAGCTACTGATTATTTAGATGGTAATAATGTATTTGTGGTTGGAGATATAACTAATTTACCTTTAAAAAATGAAAGTGTGGATATAATAATCAACTTTTTATCTCCTTTTAATGAAAAAGAGGTAAATAGAATTTTAAAAAAAGATGGAACGTTTATAAAAATAATTCCAACTAAAATGTATTTGAGAGAATTAAGAGAAATATATAACATGTCAGAATATAATAATGAAACAGAAGTATTAGTTAATATTAAAGAAAAGTTTAAAGTAGAATTAGAAAAAGAAATTGTAGATTCTTTTAAAATAAAAAATAAAGAAGATTTAAAATATTTATTAACAATGACACCTTTAACATGGAATGAAATTAATCAAAAAAATAAAGAAATAAAAGAAATAACTATTGCT
>USDC01000129.1 GCA_900553435.1 uncultured Mycoplasmatota bacterium | reverse complement strand
AGCAGCTGTTGGAGTGACAGGATACGAGGCATTAAAAAACATGTGTTATGCATTTTATAATTATGCAATTAATAATAAAGGAATCTTTACAGCGATGCTTTGGTATAACAAATATGAAAGTATTGAAAAAGAAAATGCAACCAGAAAATTATTTGAAATGATTTTTAAAGTGATGAAAACAGTAAATATAAGTGATGAAAATATCAATCATATCATAAGAACACTGCGCAGTTTTTTAGAAGGATTTTCTTTGCTTGTAAATAACAATGCTTTTGGTAATCCAGTATCTATAAAAGAAAGTTTTGATTTATCATTAGAAATTATAATAAATGGAATTAAAACATTAGAAGGGACTGAATAATATGAATCAGTATATAAATTTGACATTAGAAAATATTGAAAAAGAACATATTTGTTGCGCTATAGGAGATAAAAAACATCAAGCAGGTGTCACACAAAAAAAAGAATGGATTAAAAATAAAATAAAAGATATTTCTCAAAATTTAATTAAGCTATACAAAGAAAGAAATAATATAATAGTAAAACCTTATGAGGCAGATACACCACTTCAAGCAATATTTGAAAGCGAATTTCCATATATAGAAACAAAAGACCAATTAAAAGCATCTTATGAAATAAAAAAAGATATGGAAAAAAATAAACCTATGGAAAGACTATTATGTGGAGATGTTGGGTATGGTAAGACAGAAGTAATTTTTAGAGCAATTTTTAAAACAATAATGAATGATAAACAAGTTTGCTATTTATGTCCCACAACACTTTTAGCACAACAACAATATAAATCGGCTTTAAATAGGTTTAAAAACCATGCTGTAACTATTGAAATATTTACTAGACACACAACAACAAAAGAAAAAAATAGAATATTAAATGAATTAAATGAGGGAAAAATAGATATTGTTTTTGGAACTCATAGACTTTTAAGTGATGATATAACTTATAGGGATTTAGGACTTTTAGTAATAGATGAAGAGCATAGATTTGGAGTTGAACACAAAGAAAAAATTAAAGAAAAATTTAAAAAAGTTAATGTTTTGTCAGTTTCAGCCACACCAATTCCAAGGTCACTTCAAATGTCTTTAGTAGGTATAAGAGATATGTCTTTAATTGAAACTCCTCCACAAAATAGATATCCAGTACAAACTTATGTAATTAATTATGATGAATTGGTATTAAAGGAAGCAATTAATAAAGAAATTTTAAGAGATGGACAAGTTTTTATTATATATAATAATATTTCAAAACTTCCAAATTTCCAAAAAAAACTACAATCAATGTTTAAAAATCTAAATATTGCTTATGCCCACGGACAAATGAACAAAGAGGAAATTAACAACATTATGGAAAAATTTGTTAATAAAAAAACGAATATTTTGATAACTACAACAATTATTGAAAATGGAATAGATATTCCAAATGCTAACACTATTATTGTAATAGATGCAGACAGATTTGGATTAAGTCAGTTATATCAAATAAGAGGAAGAGTAGGAAGAAGTAATAAAATAGCATATGCATATTTGTTTTATGATAATTCTAAAATATTAAACGATAATGCTAAAAAAAGATTAGAAGCAATAAAAGAGTTTACAACTTTAGGAAGTGGTTACAAAATTTCAATGAGAGACCTTAGTATAAGAGGAGCGGGTGACTTACTTGGTAAGGAACAAGCTGGGTATATAGACTCTGTTGGTGTGGATATGTATCTTGAATTAGTAAATGAAGAATTAGAAAATATTAGAGAAAATGTAAAAGAAGAAAAAGAAGAAAATGAGATTATATTAGACGAAGTAGAAACCCATGTTAGTGAGGATTATACCGATAAGGATGAATTAATTATAGAATTGCATGAATTAATAAATTCTATTGATACTGAAGAAAAATATAATGATGTATTTAATGAAATAAAGGATAGATATGGATTTGTAGATAAAAAAATTGAATACTATATGCAACAGGAATTATTAGAAGGTTACTTAAATAAGAATGATATAAAAGTAATTACAAATAATAAATTTAAAATGTCTTTAGAATTAAATGAAAAAATATACAAAAATTTAAATGTTGAAGAGTTATTTATTGAAGCATTAAGAATAAGTACGAAAATCAACTTTAAATATCAAAATAATAACATAGTAATATCATTAAACAAATTAGGAATAGAAAATGAATACGTAATTTTATTAAATAAGTTATTAAAGTACATTGATAGTAAATTATAAGCTATAAATTCTATAGCTTATTTTTTATCATTTAAGAATAATTAAATTAAAATATGCCACAATATTACTAAAGGAGAGATGTAATGAAATCAACAGGTATGATAAGAAAAATTGATGAATTAGGCAGAATTGTTATTCCTAAAGAAATAAGAAATAATTTAAATTCCGGCAAACGAAAGGAGGGTGAGCATGGAAAAAAAAGTCAAGGACGTTTTGTACGTGTACGACAGAATATGCACAAAAACATCCAAAAAGAACGAGCTGATAAGCGAATACGGCAAGACCGATACGGCGAAGGTTCATAAATATACGGGGGAACTCGGCAAAGGCTTTGCGAAAAAGCAGAAGGACAGAGCCCGCGCGTATTCCGATGCTCATCCGTATTCTGACGCCGCTCGAAATTCCGCCAAAGAAAGACGGGCTTCGTCAACCGCATATACATATGCACATACATACGAACCGACAAGGCAGGGTGGCGGAGAGAAAGTTCGTGCCGAGACAAGACCGCTCAAGCTGGTTCTCGACAGAATAATCAACCTCTTCGACACCCTTGAAGAACGAGGACAAGCCGACGAGTGGATCGCAAAACAGCGCGCTATTGCAAGAAAGCGGTTCTACGACCACAAAAACACCATCCTCACTGCACTCTT
>USDC01000128.1 GCA_900553435.1 uncultured Mycoplasmatota bacterium | reverse complement strand
ACTACAGTTTCCTGTAGTTTATTTTAGTAAAGTCTACCCCCCCCGCAATTGACATGTGGTTGGCATTTTTAATTAACTTCTTCTTTTTTTATTTCTTTATCTTCTTTTGAATCAGGCAAATCAAAATCAGTTATTTTCCATCTTCCATCTATAACTTCAACTCTCATAGTATTTTTATAATTGTGAGCACTAGTATCTATACATTCACTTAATTCACTAGAGTCTTTCGCATCACAAAATTCCCAATCAACTCTATATTCTATTCTATTTTTTTCTAAGGTTTTTGTTCTTACACTTACTCTATCATAAATATAAACAAGTTCATTGCTAGATTCTTTTATATAATATTTTTTATTTTTCTTTATTATGTCGTAATAATTTATAAAATCTTGTATTTCTTTATCACTAAATATTTTTTCTGCATCTTTTACAAATGACTCTAATTCTAAATATTCCTCACCATCTATTGTTTTTTCTTTTTTAGTGTTTCCTGGAGTCTTTTCATAAAATAACACAGCTTCATTAACTAAATAATCTCCTAGCTCATCTGCGTCCTTTATTGTAAATTCTTCAGTATCATTTACTTTTGTATTAACAAAATTATTATCAACTTCACTATCATGAGTTATATAATAGAGTAGTATAAATAGTATAATTCCAACTATTGTTAAAATTATATATCCTTTCTTATTCATAAACATTCCTTCCTTAGGTGTATTATAACATGTCAGAACAAATCAATCAAATTTTCTAAATTATCTACTACTTTAAACCCTTTAGAGTTTAACTTAGTAGAAAATCTTACAGGTATTCCACCTTCTTTTTCCCAACTTCTTAAGTTTCCTGCATAATCATCTACTAATATACTATCTTTAGTGTGTACCATCTTGGTTTTGCTTATTTGTTTTGGAACTAATATCATTGTAATATCTTTAAAATATTTCCTAATAAATTCTGTTTTTACAACTCCTTCTTCAAGTGTAACAACGTGAGTTAATATATTCACATTAAATTTATTAGAATCAATTATTTTTTTTATCGCACTTATACTATTATTAATTTCTGGCGATTTTTTTATTATTTCATTATAATCAGTTCTTTTTAAAAACTCTACTACTTTTTCACTATCTTTTCTATCAATTTTTTCTTCTTCTAGCATTTTATACATTGGTGTTATAGTATCAAGAACTACTCCATCAAAATCAATATATAAATTCATTATACCACCTCTTCTATATTCTTTAGTATATCATACCATGAATAAACTCTTGTAATATTTTTTCCATTTATGTTTTTATTATATCTTGCATCAAACAAAAATACTTTTGTGTATTTACTAAAAGTTGGAACCGTCTCTGGACTATCTTCTATAATAATATCTAATTTATATTTTTTTATTTCTTTTGTTTTATCATTTGAAAAAATAATTTTGTCATAAACAATCTTATTTTCATTTAACCATTTTATTGTTAAATCTCTTATTTCTTTACCTCTAGGAGAGAATTCTGTAGTCCTATATCTTGAAGTAATTATATAAATATTATTATTTCTTTCTTTTAATATTTTTATTACTTCACTTGCGAAATGTCTTGGTCTTTCATTTTTAAAATAATTATCAAAATACTCACTTTCTCTATAATTTCTGATAGTTTCTTTATCCCAAAACATTTTATTAAACTCAAAATTATTAAAATCATTTACTTCATATTTTTTATTAAGATATGCATATTTTGCCATATATTCTAAAGTATACTGATCATCATTAGTAAGCACACCATCTATATCAATACCAATATTCATTTTTTCACCTAACTTTCAAATCCACTGTTATATAATTCATAATAATAACCTTTTTTCTTAAGTAACTTTTTATGGTTACCTGCCTCTTTTATTTTACCATCTTTTATTACAATTATCTTATCACTTTCAATTATTGTTGAAAGTCTATGTGCGATTACAATAACTGTCTTTTTCTTCATTAGTTTTTTCATTGAATTATGAATTAAATACTCAAGTCTAGAGTCAACATTACTTGTTGCTTCATCTAATATTAAAATATCAGGTTCCGTTAGTAATGCTCTAGCAATAGTTATTAGTTGTTTTTCTCCTTCACTTATGTTATTTGCTTCTTCATTTATCATAAAGTTAATACCACCTGGTTTACTATTAATTATATGTTCTAAATTAGCTTCTTTTATTACTTTGTTTAATTTTTCTTTACTAACTTTTAAATTAAAGGTTATGTTTTCTTTTATTGTACCATTAATTACCCATGAATCCTGCAGTACCATTGCAATTTTTTCTCTTAAGTTTTTTCTTTTAATATCATTTATGTTAATATTATCAAAATTAATACTTCCTTTATTTGCTTTATAAAAAGCCATAAGTAAATTTATTATTGTTGTTTTACCACTTCCTGTTTCACCAACAATCGCCACTTGTTTTCCTTTTTCTATATTAAAACTTATGTCTTTTAATATTTTTTTATTTTCATCATAACCAAAACTTAAATCTTTAATTGAGATTAATTTTGGATTTTCAAACTCTGTTATATTTCCATCTGTAATATTTTTATTATCAATAATGTTAAATATTCTATTAGTAGAGGCAGCGGTTGACTGAAGAGAGCCTATTATTTCTCCAAGCATCGCAAGAGGACGTGAGAATTCTTGCATATATTTTACAAAAGCTTGAATTTCTCCTACTTTAATAATTCCTTTTATTGCGTAATATGCTCCTAGTGCGATTACTAAACAATAATTTATATTAGTTATAAAATTAATTGTTGGATGCAACACTCCAGAGTAAAGTGCACTTTTAAAGTTATATTTATATAAGTCTTTGTTTTCACTATCAAACTTTTTCGAGAAATATTTTTCTTCATTATTACTTTTTATTAATA
>USDC01000127.1 GCA_900553435.1 uncultured Mycoplasmatota bacterium | reverse complement strand
ATTTTTAAAATTGCAAGTCCAAACGGGACAAAAGCAATCAACGCAACGTCATTTGTAATAACCATACTAAAAACAAAAGGCAAAAAAACCTAAAAAGCAAAAAGTCAAACAAAAAAAGGTAGTTCAAAAAGTAGGAGAAAAAGGTATGACTGCTTTTCAAAGATTTATAATGTTTGTACTTTTCTTACTTATTATAGGATTAATTGGAGTACTTGCTTTTATAGGATATAAATATTATCAAAATATGGATAGGGTAGAAGTTCCTAATTTAGTAGGAAATACTTTAGAAGAAGCAGAAGCTATAACTGAAGAATTTGATTTAGAACTAGTAGTAAAGGAAGTTAAAACTGAAGATGAGGCCGAAGATAACATAGTTTTAGAACAAAATAAAAAAGCATCTTCAAAAGTTTTAAAAGGTTCAAAAATCAAAGTAAAAGTTGGAATATATGAAGAAAAAATAGAAATTAAAGATTATATTGGAAAAGAAATAGAAAGTGTTAAAAGTGAACTTGATTCATTAGGAATAAAGTATAAAATAAAAGAAGAATATAGCACAGAATATGATAATGGTATTATTATTTCACAAAATATAAAGTCTGGTTCAAAACTTGAAAAAGGCGATGAAATAATTTTAACTGTATGTAAAAAGGAAGAAAAAGAAGAAGTTAGTAGTGAAGAAGAAATTTCTAGTGAAGAAGATGACATTGTAAGTGAGGCTAATTAATAGCCTTTTTCTTTTTATAAAAAAAAGACAGTCTATGGTGCGACTGTCTCGCCTGGATTTTGCCCTTCACCTTCACCAGATGGTGGGGTTACCTCTCCTCCTGGGTCAACAGGTGGATTAGGATTTGTTGGTTCTTCTTCAACAGGCTTTTCTTCAACAATTTCCTCTTCTTTAGGTTTAGTTGCTTCTTCTTGTTTCTTTTTAGGCGTTTCTTCTTTTACGTTTGCGTTTGGTGTGTAAGAGCTATAAGGGTTTGTTCCCTTAATATAACAATGTTGTGCTCCACCAATGTATTTAATAATAACATCTTCTGGCTTTTTAAATACAGAATTTGTCTTCATAATTTTATTTACTATTTCTGATTGGATAAGAACTCTTTCAACATTTGAATGTGACATAGTTATATAGCTATCTGCACTTAATTTATCATATCCATACCATATAGCGATTGTATAATCAGGGCTATATGTAACTGTCCAAGAGTCTTGTATTACATCTCCAGATATTCCAAGAGCATCTGTTAATTCTTCATCGTATGAACTTGTTCCTGTTTTTGTTGCAATTTCTGTTCCATCAACATGTACACTTGAACTTGTTACGTTTTGAAGAATAAATGAAATCATATAAGCAGTTTCTTCACTCATTGCTTTTGTCTTTTTGTATTCTGGTTTATATTCCTTACCTGTATTAAAGTAAACAATTTTTGTATATGAGTGAGGTGTTGTGTAATATCCCTCATTACCAAATGCCGCATATGCACCAGCAAGTTGTACTGGATTTACTCCGTTAAATGCACCAATTGAATGCCATTCACCAATAGAACCATCACTATTAACCTCAGGTTTAATACCAAGTCCTTCTACGAATGTTCTTATTTTTTTATTATCTAATTCTTGAAAAGCTTGTAAAGCACATGTGTTTCTAGATTGTGAAAGACAATCTTTTAATGTCATATAACCTTTGTACTGATTATCCCAGTTTTTAATAACTGGACCGTTTGTATATGAAGTTGGTTTATCATAAAAAGTTTTAAATGTTGACCAATGTTCATATTCAATTCCAGGTGCGTAATCAAAAAGTGGTTTAGCAGTACTTCCAGGGTGTCTGTTTATTTGAGTAGCATAGTTAAATGACATTTCTTTATTTTTATATCTTCCAGCTCCTACTGCAAGGATTTCACCAGTTTTGTTATCAACTACCCCAATACCAGCTTCTACCTTACTATCTTTAAATTCATGTGTAGCATAGAAATTATTTATTACATCTTGTTTTTTAGTATCAAGTGTTGTATAAATTGCCATTGGAACTTCATATGGATTATTGCCAGTCGTATCTATTACTTCTTGAACAACTGTATCAACAAATCCTTGATATTTAGTAGTAGATTTTTTACTACCATCATTTAAAATAGCTGCGACTTTTATCTCTTTTGCTATTTCATATTCATTTTCTGTTATGTATCCATGTCTTAACATTAGTGATAAAACTTGATTTTTTCTTTTTTCTATTTCATCTGGATATTGATAAGGGTCATATGCACTAGGTGATTGGAAAAGTCCAGCTAAAGTTGCAGCTTCTACTAAGGATAAATCACTAACATTTTTATTGAAGTAAGTCTTACTAGCTTGTTGTACACCGTAAGAACTTCCTCCCATATATGGAGAGTTTACATAAAACTCTAATAACTCTTCTTTGGTATATTCACGTTCAATATGAAATACAGATAAATAAACATCAGTAAGTTTTCTAATAATTCCTTTTATTCCAGTTGACTCTACAGAAGTATATGAGTTTTTACTAAGTTGCATTGTAATTGTAGATGCTCCACCTGCATCATCTCCGGTAAGAAAAGCAAATGTTGCTTTTAGAAATCTTGGAATATCAACCCCATTATGTTGAAAGAACTTTGAGTCCTCAGTTGCAATAATCGCATCAATTAAAACCTCAGGAAGTTCATCATATGTTACTTTTTGTCTTTTTTCATTTCCAAGTACCGTAATTAAATTATTATTTCTGTCATAAACTAAAGTTCCATTATTTCTTTGTAAATTATCTGGATTAAACTCAGGTGACTCATGGATTATATATGCAGTACACCCAAGTAAGAATAACATAAATAAGAAAAATATAGTTAGGAAAAGTTTTAATATAAATTTAAGAATAGGGTGTCTTTTTTCTTTATTAGTATTAGGAGTCTTTTTATTATTTTTTTTGCT
>USDC01000126.1 GCA_900553435.1 uncultured Mycoplasmatota bacterium | reverse complement strand
TTGACCATTCTTCATCAATTTCAGTTTGAATCAATCGCTCATCAATACCTTCGTAACGTCCACATACCAAAATCAATTTCTGATTTTGAGCAAGTTCCGTTATGCCACCTTGATCGAGTTTACGTCCTTGTGGCGAAAGGTAAATCACCTTTGCGCCTTCTCCTGCCGCTGCTCTCGCAGCATGAATCGCATCCCGTAAAGGTTGCACCATCATCAGCATTCCCGGACCACCACCATAAGGGCGGTCATCCACAGTTTTATGCTTATCGAATGTAAAATCTCTTGGATTCCAACATTCCACTTGCAGAAGATTATGTTTTACGGCTCTACCTGTAACCCCAAATTCCGTAATCGCTTTAAACATTTCGGGGAACAATGAAATTACCCCTATCCACATAAAAAGCCTACTACATTACGTTTGTGCATACTTGAGATTAGAAACCAGCGTCCCAATCCACTTCAATTGTTTTCGTGGTGAGATCGACTCTTTTAACTACTTGTTCATACAAAAACGGAATTAACCGCTCTTGTTTCCCAAAAGCATCTTTAGTATTGGCTTTAACCACTAACACATCATTAGAACCGGTTTCCATCATCTCTGTTACAGTTCCCATTGTATAACCTTCTAGGTTGACGACTGAACAACCGATTAAATCGTGCCAGTAATAATCCCCTTCTTCCAGTTCTGGGAAAACAGATAAATCCACACCAATTTCAACATTCGCTAAAGTTTGTGCAGCTTCACGATCATCAACGCCTTTTAATTTAACGATGATTTCGTGATTATGATGGCGCCAATTTTCTAATTCTGTTGGCTGCCATTCACCTTTGATTTTTAAAAACCAAGGTTGATAATCAAAAATGCTTTCAGCTTGTTCTGTTGATGAATAAATACGTAACCACCCACGAATACCGTAGGTTGAGCCTAATTTGCCCACAACTTCAATGCGTTGTTGTTCCATATTTTTCACCTATCTTAGTTTAAGAACTAAATCAAAAAGCGAGATTATGCTTTTTGAGCTTCTTTTACCAAAGTTGCAACACGATCTGAAAGTGATGCACCTTGAGCAACCCAGTGGTTTACACGCTCAAGATCAACACGAAGACGCTCTGCGTTACCTTGTGCGATTGGGTTGAAGAAACCTACACGCTCAATGAAACGACCGTCACGTGGTGAACGGCTGTCAGCTACTACGATTTGATAAAATGGGCGTTTTTTAGCTCCGCCACGAGATAAACGAATGGTTACCATAACCTTCCTCTAAATGTTTAATTACTAAAAGAATATTCTCAAACTCGAAAGTGATTTAAGAATATAGCTTACTTTTTTCTCTGTATATATAGACAAAAAGCCTGCGAGTTTTATACTTTTTGAGCAAAATTGCAAGTTTTGGATGAGCATTCTAATAAGTACGTTATATTCTCTTGAAAAAGTAAACATTATCATTCACATGCAATTTTGTTTTACGTATAATCTAAGAAACTCTCAAATAGTTTTAGGTCAAGTTTACGCGTTAAGCGGTATTTTATATTGATAAAATATATGGATTTTCTAAAGTTCCATCTCGAGAAGTGATTTTTACTTCTGCTTTTAAATAAATGCAAGGACGAACAGAATAGCCATTTCCCGTAGTATTACAATTTACTCTACTATCGCTCAATTGATAAAAAATTGACAAAAAACACAGGCTTGACTGTGTTTTTTTATAAAGAATTTAATTTTTCATTTACTTTAGTACTAATTATTTTAAAATCTGCTTTCCCTTTTAGAGGAGAAAGTTCTTTCATAATTAATCCCATATCTTTTTTGCTTGTAGGCTTTACTTTTTCAAATACTTTTTCAATTTCGTTATTAATTTCTTCTTCTGTAAGTTGAGTTGGTAAGTATTTTTCAATAAGTTTTATTTCTTCTTTTAGTTTATCAGATAAATCAGTTCGATTTGCTTTATCAAATTCTTCTATAGAAGCTTTATGTGTTTTTATTTGTCTTGCAGCAATATCTATTACAAGTTCATCTGTAATTTCTTTCTTTTTGTCTTTAGCTTCCATATCAATTGCATTTTTTAAAAATCTTATGGTACTTAAAGTGGATTTATCTCTGTTTTTCATTGCACTTTTCATATCATTAACAATTTTTTCATATAACATATAATCACCTAGTTTGCTCTTCTCTTATTATTTTTTCTTGCTTTTCTAGCAGCAATTTTTCTTTTTTCGTTAGGTTTAATATAATTCTTTCTTTTCTTAACTTCTGAAGGGATTCCACTACGTTGTACCGAAACTTTGAATTTTTTTAGAGCTAATTCGATATTTCCATCTGATACTTCAACTCTAGTCGCATTTTTAGTCATTCTTCGCCCTCCCTTCCTAAAGCCAATTATATCACTTTTAATTTAGTCTTTCAACTTCTTTAGTTATTTTTTTCCCTAATCTCCCTAATAGAATTCCCAAGTGATCTACCTACTTCATAAAAAATAGTGAAAATTCTAGAAAAGGCATTTAAAAGAGTCCCACTAATCGCACCCCCATATATATTTAAAAGTTCTTTTTTAGAAAGCATGAGAACCACTCTTTTCTGCTTCTTCTGGATTTAAATAACCATCAATTACTCCAATTAAAAATACTATTGCTGTTATTACGGCTCCAACTATTGTTACACTTACTTCTCCTCCATAAATTTCTTTAAGTTCCCTTTCTTTTAGCATATTCACCTCCTAAAATTTAATTACATAATCAAATAAACTTTTCAGTTTTTCATCATGTGTTATATAAATAATTGTTTTATCTTTATATTCTTTTTTTAAATTATTTATTATATTTATTTCTATATGTTTATCAACTTCGCTTAAAACTTCATCTAAAACTAAATATTCAAATTCATTCATAAGTCCTCTAGCTAGTATTATTCTTTGTTTTTCTCCTCCACTTATATTAAAAGAGTTTT
>USDC01000125.1 GCA_900553435.1 uncultured Mycoplasmatota bacterium | reverse complement strand
AGTAGTCCCTAAAGTAAAAGCCCCTAAAATATCACTTTTTCCAAACAAATTAAAGTCTCTGTTTTTTAAACAATATACTGCGGTATCAGTTTTACTATAATTAGTAATATTTCTAACTTCCCTTATTTTATTATAATTGTATCTAGAAGGACTTGCTGGATTATTATTTCCATTTAATAAAACTTCTAAGGCATCTTTTACCTCATATTCTTTTTCTGTTGATAATCCTTTATTTAATACTAATTTATCATCTAATTTTCCTTTTTGAGTATCATCGGCACAAGTATTTGGCATATCCTTATCTTGTTCTATATCTAAGTCTGAAGGTAAACAACTACATGTTTCACTTAAATTTACAGTTAAAATGGTTTTACCAGCACTTGGAATCGTCCAACTTTCTGATATCCATCCTGTTTGACTATTAGATCCTGTTTTTAAAATTTTGGAATTTGCTTTTTCTCCTGAGGCTCTCCTACCTGTAGTAACCACTCCACCTACCTGTATTCCTTGCATAAAAACTCTACTGTTTGAATTGCTACTAGGAAATTTAGTATTAGGATAAACTTTCCTATTTAAAAAGTTTAATGTTCTGTATGATGAAGCAGAATATGATTTTGCTGGTAAATATAAAGTTTTACCTCCAACTGTAATATTATTACCATAAGCAAGTCTAGAATCCCTTACTATTGCATACTCAGCCACTGTTGTAATTTTTTTACTTAAAGTATTCGAATTTATTGTAAAACCATTCTTACTTAAAGCGGTTTTTGTAGATGGTTCAATAATCTCTTGATTAATACCTGAAGTTCCTACACCAACACTTTTAGTATCATAAACCCCAATATCTCTATAAAATTCTGTAATATTTTTAGTAGCGTTTCCTTGTGTTTTTAATTTTAATCTAAATCCAATTTTAGCAGTACCGCTTCTAGTAAATTCACATTTGTCATCTTTCCAAGTACAATTATTTTTTATTGAGCAAGTGGTGTCTTTTAATTCTCCTTCAGATGGACAACCTGCTCCAACCTTCTTTTTTAATTCTTCTTTTATTCTATTTAAATCTAATGTAACATAAAAACCAACATTTCTATATATTTGATTCCAATAATTACTTTTCGAAATTTTTTTATTACCATTTCTAATATGATTTACTATAGTAGATGTACTTGATCTAGAGTTTGCATAACAGGTATTATTATTAGGAAAAACAGAACCATTCTTCATATAACTTGCACAAGTAAGATCCAGTGATTGATTAGTGGCTTTTACTTCATATGGTAAAGTATCTACTACATCACCTTTATCATTTAAAAGCGTAACTTGCATAGTATATGTATTAGCATATCCCTCATAACTATCAACACCTGTTACGTATGCCCAACCATAAAATGTTATTGTTGAACTACCCCCTGTCATCGCAGAAATTCCATATTTAAACTCAGAACTATTATACCTATCAGAACTTGAATAAGAATATTTAATTTGTCCATTACTATATCTAGATGGACTTGACTTTGATGCATCTATCTTAAGAGGTAAGATCAAACACAATAATAAAAATACTAAATTTAAAATTATTATTTTCTTCATACTAACTCTCCACTTTTTTTCTTTTCAAATATATAACTATTATAATACATAATATAACTGCAAGAAATATTAATACACTTATTAAAATTAAACTATTTTTATTTTCCTTATTTTCATCTGATAAAACCAAAGCATCATCAATATTTTCATATTTTTTTAAATTCCTATTTTCAGCAACAACGTCCCTATAAGCAATTATTTTTTCTCTAATTTGTTCTGGTAAAATATCTTCATCAATTAATTGTTTACAATATTTAAAATCTTCTATCCCTTCACATATTTTATAATCAGAATAGTTATTATAAAGCGGAAGCTTTAAACTTATTTCATAAATTGGTTCATTACATTGATCGTTATTTGAATATACAGGAAATACTATTTTCTGTGTCGTATCTAAAGCCATTACATCATATTCACCATTTGTAATTGGTTCACCATAATCTGTATAAACTGTAATGCTATTTTTAACATTATTTACTTTTATTTTAAAATACCCAACATCATCCTCATCATAAAAGAACTCATACCTTAACTTTACACTTGCGGCATCTTTTGCTGCATCACTACAAACATCTGCATTAACAAATGTAGGAACTATAAGTAGTATAAGCATAAAAACCATTAGCTTTAAATTTTTTATATTCATATCCACACCAACTATTCTTTATTCTTTTTATATTTTAACATGTTTTTAAAATTAAAAAAAGAATTTATAAAACTATTTTTGACTCTATAAATTCTTTTACTTCATCTAAATTTAAAACCACTTGTTCCATAGTATCTCTGTTTCTAATAGTTACAGTATTTTTTTCTAGTGTATCATCATCCACAGTTAAGGAATATGGTGTACCATAAATATCTTGTCTTCTATATCTTTTTCCAATACTACCAGACTCATCATAACTAACTGGAAAATATTTAGATAATTCATTAAATATTTCTTTTGCCTTTTCTGAGTGAACTTTCTTTATTAGAGGAAGAACAGAAAGTTTATACGGTGCTAAGAAAGGATGTAGTTTTAACACTTCTCTATCATCTTCTTTAGTATATGCTCCAAATAAAACAGCTAAAAAGACCCTGTCAACCCCACACGTACTTTCAATTACATATGGTATTATTTTTTCGTTAGTATCTGGATCAAGAAAAGTTTGCATTACCCCACTATATTCACTGTGTCTTCTTAAATCATAATCGGTTCTATTATGCGTCCCATTTATCTCTCCCCATCCAAAAGGAAATTTATATTCAATATCACACGCTTCTTTTGCATAATGTGCAAGTTTTTCATGATCTTTATATCTCAAATTTTCTTCTTTTAAACCTATTTGCATCAAAAATTCTTTTGCATAATTTTTAAAA
>USDC01000124.1 GCA_900553435.1 uncultured Mycoplasmatota bacterium | reverse complement strand
AGAGCATCTGGCTCATTGGGATACATTTGCAGAATTTTTACCGCAACGAAAAGAGGCAAAAGATTTATGGAAATATCTGCTGATTTATAATCGCATTATGGCGAGTTGGGAAAATTGTATAGCATATTATGAAGCATTTGAAATGATAGATGATATATTATGCAGTTATATTGATAATAATATTGAGCAAATTTGCATTAATCAGGAACGTAATCGAGATGAGAATGACGAGCCATTCAAAATGTCATATCAATTTTTGAAGGAATTATTGGTAAGCCATATTGGATATGATACATTTGAAAAAATAATCTCAAAATATCGGATACAATCATTCGATTATCAATGTAATGAATTTGAAGAAGATAGATTATATTTGATGGTTCAAAAAAAATATATTCCATTTAGTGCAGATATATTAAAAGAACTGAAGGAAATGTCCCAACAATTGTGGCTGAATTATATCAAAAATTATAAAGAAAAATTTTTAGATGACTTAGCTGTAAGCGAAATAGACTTAGATGATGTCAAAAGTTTAATAAGGTCAGATATTTTCTCTGGAAAAGAAGTTAAAAATATTTTAGAAGAAATCAAGACTATTTAGGCCATGTAAATGGTAAAGTAGAAGAAATGTATGGTGGACATAATGTCATAAAAGCATTTAATGCTGAAGAAAAAATGCTTAAAGGTTTTGAAGAAGATAACAAAGTTTTATATAATTCAGCTTGGAAAAGTCAGTTCTTATCTGGTTTAATGCATCCAATAATGAACTTTATGAGCAATATAAGTTATGTACTTGTCGCAATTATTGGTGGTTATCTTGCAATACAAGGAAAAATTACAGTTGGTAATATCCAATCATTTATTCAGTATAACAAAAACTTTACTATGCCAATAACTCAACTTG
Source organism: uncultured Mycoplasmatota bacterium (assembly GCA_900553435.1). Taxonomy (GTDB): domain Bacteria; phylum Bacillota_I; class Bacilli_A; order RF39; family UBA660; genus UMGS1611. Next base: position 2,055 of record USDC01000124.1, on the reverse strand, counting down.
CTCAAATATCAAATGTTATTCAGACATTAATTGCTGCATCAGAAAGAATATTTGAATTCTTAAATGAACCAGAAGAAGAGTTACCAAAAAACCCAATATCTATTAAAGATGTTAAAGGAAACGTTGAATTTCAACATGTTAAATTTGGTTATAATAGTGATAATATTATAATAAATGACTTTAATGCAAAAGTAAAACACGGACAAAAAATTGCAATAGTAGGTCCAACAGGTGCTGGTAAAAGTACTATGGTTAAATTACTTATGAGATTTTATAAAGTAAACTCTGGAAAAATATTAATAGATGGTAAAAACATAAATGATATAAAAAGAGAAGACTTAAGACATATTTTTGGTATGGTTTTACAAGATACTTGGCTATTTAGTGGAACTATTATGGAAAATATAAGATATGGAAGACTAACGGCTAGTGATGATGAGGTAATAGATGCTGCAAAAGCTGCTAGAGTACATCATTATATACAAACTCAACCAGAAAGTTATAATATGGTACTTAATGAAGAGACAAACAATATTAGTGAGGGTCAAAAACAACTTCTTACAATCGCAAGAGCAATACTTGCTGATCCTAAGGTATTGATATTAGATGAGGCAACAAGTAATGTAGATACTAGAACAGAAGTTCAAATACAACAAGCAATGGATAAGTTAATGGAAAACAGAACATCATTTATAATCGCACATAGATTATCTACAATTAAAAATGCTGATTTAATATTAGTAATGGATAAAGGAGACATAATTGAACAAGGAAGTCATGAAGAGTTACTTAAAAAAGATGGCTTTTATGCAAAACTATATAATTCTCAATTTGAAAATTAACTTACGAAAGTAAGTTTTTTTCATAAATTAATAAAAAACAAATATAATTTAATAGTACGGAGGGATACTATGATAAATAAACAAAAATTATGGTTTGTAACTTTATTTAGTTTAGTTTTAGTGCTAGGTATATATTATGTAACTATGCCAAATGAACTTTTAAAAAGCTCAGATAAAGTAGCACAAGCCAGTAAGGAAGTACAAGTAGATGTAGAAGAAAGTGACATGTTAGTAGCACTTAGAGTTGAAAGAGATGAAGAAATGGTAAAAAATATAGAAGAATTAGAAAGTATTTTAACTAGTGCTGATGCTACTAACGAAGAAAAAAATGATGCATTTGAAGAACTAAAAAATCTTAACTTAACTAAAGGGAAAGAAGAAGAGCTAGAAAATAAACTGATGGATGAATTTAAAACTAAAGCATTTGTAAAAATAAATAATGATAATATAAGTGTAGTAATTAATTCTAAAGAACATAATACAAAACTAGCAAATGATATAATGCGTAGTATTCAAAAAGAGTATGATAAAAAAATGTATATTTCTGTGAAATTTCAAAGTTAAATAGTTAAACAACATGAACTTAATGTGTTCTAACTCATAAAATAAAATTAGAGTAAGTATAAACCACCCATACTTTAGAAAGTGAGGGAAAAATGAGTAAGAGCATATTAACAAAAAGAGAAAAAGAAGTGTTTGAACTCTTAGTATTAAACAAATCTACTAAAGAAATTGCTGATAAGTTAAATATTAGTGAAAAAACAGTTAGAAATCATATATCAAATTCAATGCAAAAATTAGGAGTAAAAGGAAGAGCTCAAGCAGTGGTTGAACTACTAAAAATTGGTGAACTTACAATATAAAGAGCGTTTGCTCTTTTTTTAAAAAAAATAGAAATTTTACAACTATTAAATTTTAGTTAACGAAAAAACGTAGTACTTAAAAATTTTTGTTTAAGAAAAAAATAAATAATTGACAAGAAACATAGACAATTTTTCTTTTTTTGTGCTTTGACAAAGTAACATCACTATGATAAAGTTATTTCACGCTCCATACTTTCTTTATTTCTCACATTTTGTGTATCGGGGGTTTTGGTATAAAGAAAGGAATTATATGAAAATATAATTTAAATATTATAATTCATAATATTGAAGTGGAGCTAAAAAAAATATTAACTAAAAACCGCCAAGTAAATGTCAATTGCGGGGGGGGT
>USDC01000123.1 GCA_900553435.1 uncultured Mycoplasmatota bacterium | reverse complement strand
TAGATACATCTCCTCCATAACATTTTGCAAGTACATTTTTCCTCATCGCAGATATTGTTTCTCTTGCGATTACTTTGCTTCCTATTGCCGCTTGAATTGGAACTTCAAACATTTGTCTTGGAATAATTTTCTTTAAGTTTTCAACGATTACTTTTCCTCTTTTATAAGCAAAATCTTTGTGTACTATTACACTTAATGCATCTACTACTTTTCCATTTAGTAATATATCCATTTTTACAAGATTACTTGGTTTATAACCACTAAGTTCATAATCAAATGATGCGTATCCTTTTGAATAACTTTTTAGTTTGTCAAAAAAATCATATACAATTTCTGAGAGTGGAAGTTCGTAATGAATGTTTACTCTATTTTTAGTTGTAAATTCCATATTTATATAATTTCCACGTTTTTCTTGACATAATTCCATAATTGGACCTATGTAATCACTAGGAACAAATATATCAGTTTTTACAATTGGTTCACTTATATTTTTTATTTTTACTGCTTCTGGCATTTTTGTTGGACTATCTATTTCAAGTTCTTCACCATTTGTTAAGTTTACTTTATAAATAACAGACGGAGAAGTTACAATTATATCTATATTAAATTCTCTTTCTATTCTACTTTGTATAATTTCCATATGTAAAAGTCCTAAAAAGCCACATCTAAAACCAAAGCCTAAAGCATCACTTACTTCTGGTTCAAATATTAAAGATGCATCATTTAATTTTAATTTCATAAGTGCTTCTTTTAGAGCTTCATATTTATTACTACTTACTGGATAAATTCCAGCATAAACCATAGGTTTTACATCTTTATATCCAGGTAAAGCAATACTTTCTTTATCATTTTCATGAATTATAGTGTCCCCTACTTTTACTTCTTCTATATTTTTAATATTACAACTAATAAAGCCAACATCTCCACTATTTAGTTCTTCTTTTTTTACTTCCTTTGGAGTGTTTATTCCAAGCTCTATTACTTCGTGGGTAGTGCCAGCTCCCATCATTTTTATTTTATCCCCAACTTTTATTTTTCCATCAAATATTCTAATATGGGCTATTACACCTTTATATGGGTCAAAATAACTATCAAAAATCAACGCCCTTAGTTTGTCGCTTTCTTTTTTTGGTGCTGGTACATTTTTTATTACACTTTCAATTAATTCTTTTACTCCCTCTCCTGTTTTTCCACTACAACAAACAATTTCTTCTTCTTTAAATCCTAAATTATCTATAAGTTCTTTTTTCACCTTTGGAATATCAGCATTTGGAAGATCAATCTTATTAATAACAGGAATAATAGTTAAATTATTTTCAAGAGCTAAAAAGAAGTTTGCTAGGGTTTGTGCTTCAATCCCTTGTGCTGCATCTACTACAAGTAAAGCTCCCTCACATGCAGCAAGGCTTCTACTTACCTCATAAGAAAAATCTACATGTCCTGGAGTGTCTATAAGATGTAATTTATACTCTTCATTATTATATTTATAATTTAATTCAACAGCATTTAATTTTATAGTAATTCCTCTTTCGCGTTCTAAGTCCATTGAATCTAATAATTGTTCTTTTAATTCTCTTTTACTAACCGCACCAGTTATTTCGAGTATTCTGTCTGCTAAAGTACTTTTACCATGGTCTATATGTGCGATAATTGAGAAATTTCTGATGTTTTGCATTTTCTTCACCTAGATAACATTATAAATATTTTTAACCTAAAAGTCTACCTAATACTCCAAAAGATGTTTTTATACCTTTTGTCATAACTTTTTCTATTATTTCGCTTGTTTTATTTCCTATGTCTCCCATTTTAGATGAATAGTCTTGATTTTTCACATGAGTATAGTCACTTAAACTTACATCTTTTCCATTTCTTACGTCTTCTTCAAATTTTTTCATACTTTCTTTAGTAAGTAACATTTCATTATGTCTTTTAAGTTCATAATACCCAGTTGATTGTGTTATAAAAAGTGCTAGATAAATTATAAAAAGAATAAATAAAGCTATTACAACTGGATTTTTTTTCTTTTTTTTCATAAGCTTTCCTCTTTATTTTTAATATAATTACTTAAAACTACTGCTAAGACTTCCATAGTATTATTAACCTCTTCAATTGTATTATCAATTCCACCAAGTTCAATTAAAATAGTATTAGGATTAAAATCTTGATTATATATTCCATTTACATTTCTTCCGCTTTTCTTTATCCCAGGAATTTTTAAAGTTAAAGCGTTATTTATATTTTCAGCTAGTTTTAAGTTCTGTTTATAATTATCGTGGTCTACTCCAATAATAAACATTACTTTTGCATATTTTTTATTTTTATATGTTAATGTTGTTATGTTTTTCTTTACTGAATCTCTATGTAAGTCTATGAAATAATTTAATGATTTATTTTTTGTTTTTGCAATTTTCATAAAATGTTTAGATGCATTATAAGAGTATTTATATTTTAATTTGTTTTTATCTAAATATTCTTTTATGTTTGCTGTTTCTACTATGGTTGGAATATCTTGTTTATTTAATTTTTCCTTTAATATGTATGAGGCCATTAATACATTTGGTCTAATGTTATAGTCATTTACAAGAACTCCTGCATACTCTTCAAGTTGATGAGAATTATATAAATAAACAATTGGCTCTTTTATTTTTACTGGGTTTGGATCTTCAACATATGAAGTATTATCATTTTCATAATTATAGTTATCTTCTGTTATTTTAAATGCACTTAAATCTTCTTTTTTTACATTTTTATTTAAAGATGCATATAAAACATCTTCTGGAGTATATAATTTATTAAATACTTTTTTTAAGCTTTTATTTATGTTATTTGTCAAATTATTAATAGAAAATTCTATTATATTATCCGTATTTGCTTTATTAAAAATAAACATACTAAAACAAAATGATATTAATATAATTATAATATAAGTTTTAAATTTTATTTTTCTTGTTTTTTTAGTTT
>USDC01000122.1 GCA_900553435.1 uncultured Mycoplasmatota bacterium | reverse complement strand
CTTATTTGCTAGAACATTTAAAATATTTTTGCTGTTATTATTAACATTTCCAAAAAATGCGGTAATGCATTCTTTCCTTTGACTCAATTTATAATCATTACCGTTTATTAGTTCATTAAAGTATTTTATTAAATCTTTTTGATCATTTGCTTCATAGCAACTTGAAATCATATTAGTTGCATATTCTGTATAATTAAACGCAACCGTTGAATGGCAATATATTATAGGTTTTTCAGTTATAAAATATTCTGGTATCATTCCAGATAGATCCGTTATTAACATATCGCTTTGCCAAAATTCACTTGTATACTCTTTTTCTTCATCTAAAATAAGATTTTCCGTCTCTTCACAATACTGTTTAAACTCCGAAAGCTCTTCTGAAGACATTTCCTTTGTTTTTATAAAATTTTCAAACATCAGTGGATGTGGTCTAAAAATAAATAAAATATTTTTATTTTGTTTTACCAATCTTGTCATAATATCTTTATAATTAAAGAAATTACTTCCACCTATATAAGGATCTGTAGACCATCTCGGTGTCCATAACACTATTTTTTTAAACCTTGATTTTGCTTTCTTACTTTTTTCTTGTAACATTTGTTCAATACCTATTGCCCCATAAGGGAAACAACATTGTACACCCAATTTAAACCCTAAAGATAATCTTTTTTCATAAAATTCCTTTTCACTTTTATCAAACGAAAAATAACAATACACATCTCTAAAATAATCTTTATTAATTACAACATCCTGTTCATTAACAGTTATATTAACTCCATAAAGTACATTACAAATCAAAGCATTTTTTCTAATTTTTTTACTTGTATAACATTTGGGCATAAACATATTATACGGTCTAGAATGGAACACATAATCTGGCTTCAATTGTTTTAATTCATACCAACTTCCATCCTGTCTTAATGAATTTATAACTTTATATCCTTGTTTATTAAAATATTCGTATGTATCATTTTTTGCATTCTTGTTTATAAGAGTATTATTTTGTATATTTAATGGTACACATACAATTATAGGATTAAAGCGTTTGTCCTTTTTCATTTTTAAATAAATTGGTTCTAATTTGTTCCATCCTGGAATATATTGAATTAGGAAAATAACATTTAGTACTTTGTCATTATTAATCTTCTTCTGTACTCTTTTTTTATTCTTATAAATATAGATAAGCGAAATTACATAATTTATATAATTTTCTACTCCATAATAAACTTTTGTAAACACTTTTTTTAGATATTGTATCATCATAATTTTACGTTTTTTATTAACATTAACTACCTTTCTTTTATTTTTTTTAATGCATCTATAAATTTATTTTTATTTATAACTAATAATCCAAACACTACAAGAGTGATTAATATTCTCAAAATAAGATTTCCATATAATGCAACTCCCAAAAATCCACTTATCATAAATGCAACAAATAATAATAATAATAATTTATAATCATACATATCATCATCTAATTTTCTCTTCTTTAACATTAATCGCATTGTATAATAATTTGATAATGCAAACACTATATAACTGATAAGAGTCGTATAACCCGCTGCAACAAATCCAAATATAGGAATCAACAAACCATTTAATATAATATTTAATACTGCAGCCCCTATTGAACCATATACTAACATTTTCTTTTCTTCATAATAAAATTCAATATTAATAAAAAGCTGCGAATAAAACAAAAGTAATAAACTCATTGACACTGGTGCTACAACATAAATTGCAACAGAATATTGCTTTCCTGCCATAATAAGAATAATCTCTGGCGCATACCATATCACACATAAAATTATCAATCCCATTAACATTATTAATATTAATGATATAGACTTATTGTCTTGGGCATTATTCTTTTTTATTTTTCCATATAACCATGGTACATATGACCCATTAATTGCATTTAATACAAACGTAAGTATCATCGCCAAATTATATGCAACTCCATACATTGCTGCATCACTTGTACTAGTTATGTGACTTATCATAATCCTATCACTCTGATTAAAAACTACCTGTGAAAGATAATATGCCAACAACGGAATATTAAATCCCAGAGCATATTTCCAAAATTCTTTATTAAAAAATTTTTTTCCTTTTTTTACATTCAAAATGAAAATGATAATTCCTACAATAATATTAACTCCAGCGTATCCAACAATCCTTGCATATCCTTTTTCACTCGTTAATCCTACAAGAATATATGCCATAACTGGAGAAAAAACTGCCGTTAATAACGTAACTGCCACTACTGATTTATATTTAAATTCAAATCTGTTTTTTCCCATCCATAGAGATGTTGCTGTACTAAAAAATATTTCAGATACTAATAAAAGGACAAATATTGTAGGCAATTCAAATAATTTATTCCATAAATCTCTAAATGGTAAATATATTACTAAAAATAAGCATGATAATATCAAACAAATTCCTTGAATAGCCGTTATATACTCATTTCTTTTCTCTTCAAACTTTACCATTGCCGTCTGAAAAGAACCATAAGCTAAATTCAAAGTTAAAAAAATCATCAATATTCCAGACCACGAAGAATAAATAGTATATTGTCCATATTGTTCTGTAGTAAGTAATCTTGTAAATAATGGAAGTGTTATAAATGATAAGCACTTTTGAAGAATACTACATACGGCATAAGAAGTTGAGACTTTTACCGTAAGCGGAATCTCATTGTATCTTTTTTTTATTTTATTTACCATTTAACAGCCTCCAGTTTTAATTATCAATTTTTATATATTCTTTAAATTCATTATAATCTCTAATATAATCTTCAACCTCATAAAATTCGGAAGCTGCTACACACAGAACAGAATCAGTTTGTAACCATAACATTTCTCTCCAAGTGGGTTCTTCTATCACAACCCCAATTGATGGATCTGATAATTCAATTTCTTCTCGCCCATGTTGATTTTCTAGTACAAGCTGAATTCTTCCATATGGACAAAACAACAACTGCTTTAGCTTTTTATGTGCATGAAAGCCTCTCCTTGTTCCTTCTGGTACCTTTG
>USDC01000121.1 GCA_900553435.1 uncultured Mycoplasmatota bacterium | reverse complement strand
AATAGTTTTATAGTCTTTTCATCAGGATTTTTATCTTCATAAAAATTAGTAAATAAATCTCCAAAATTAGTAAATTGAAGTAAATCTTCTAAATATATATCTGCATCTTCAAATGCTTCTTTTATATTAATATTTAAAAAGGATGCGATTAAGGTTGAAAAAACAACTTTATCAGAGTCAGAAAATAAAAATGTAGAATCTGGAAGCTTTAAATCTTTGTCTTTTAATTTTTCATATATTTTTATTCCATTTCGCACTACTTTTCTAGTTTCATAAGGATAAACGGTAAATACTTCTTCATTCATAAAAAACACCTCTAATAAGTAAATATACTAACATAATTTACTTTTTAAAACAATAAAAAAAGAGCATTAAGCCCTACTACAATATTTTCCATCACTAGTAGTTATAATTATTTCTTCTCCTTCTTTTATAAAGATTGGAGCTTTTAATGTATAACCTGTTTCAACTGTAACATCTTTCATCGCAGTAGCTGTAGTATTTCCTTTTACTGCTTCTTCTGCATATGTTACTTTATATGAAACTTTCTCAGGTAATGTAATTCCAATTATTTCTCCTTCATACATCAAAACTTCTACAGTTAAACCTTCTTTTAAAAATATTTCTTTTCCTTCTAAGAAAGAAGCATCTATTTCTAATTGGTCAAAAGTTTTATTATTCATAAATACATATGTATTTCCAGTATTATATAAATAATCTAATTTTTCTTTAGTAACATGTGCTTTTTCAATTTTTATACCTGCGTTAAAAGTTATTTCAATTGTTGAGTTTGTTCTTAGGTTTTTTAACTTTGTTCTTACAAAAGCACTTCCTTTGCCAGGTTTTACATGTTGAAATTCAATAACTTGATATATATTACCTTCATAAGATATTGTCATACCATTTTTTATATCATTAACATTTATCATTATGTAACCTCTTTTCTATTTAATAGTTGCTTCATTATGCACAGTTGTTTTATTGCATCTTGGGCAATATTTTCTTAAACTTAATTTATTTTCTGTATTAACTTTGTTTTTATCAGTTGTATGATTAAGTTCACCACACTGGCTACATTTTAAATGTATTCTAAATCTGTTTTCTTTTTTTGCCATAAAGCACCTCCTTAAAAAAGCCTAGTAGTATTATAACAAATTATTCATATTTATTAAAGTATAAATTAGTAACTTTATTTGTAAGACGTTTTGTTATTTTACTTTTAAAGCTAGCACCCTCTATTCCAATATTAGGAGAAATTACTACTATACTAAGTTTCGGGTTTTCCCTTGGCATATATGCACCAAATAATGTAGAGATTGTTTCGGTATCAATTTTACCGTCATTATCTGTATCTATAAAGCTTTGTGAGGTACCTGTTTTACCGCTTGGATTATATGCATCACTTATATATCCAGTTCCTGTTCCACTTTGGGTTACTTGTTTTAACCCAAGTCTTACTCTTGATATGTTTTCGTCTTTGGCTTTTACTTTATTAATTAAGACTTTACTGTTATCCTTAATTATTTCTTCACTAGGTGAAACAATTTTATTTACAAAATGTAGTTTATATCTTTCTCCACTTGTTCCAAGTGTATTTATATATTGTATAAGTTGCATAGGAGTATATGTATCATATTGTCCAATTGGAAAATCAAGTAGATGGTTAGGATTTTTATCGCTTCCTATATATCCTTTCCCTTCTTCTGGTAAATCAATTTCTGTTTTACTTCCTAAACCAAATTGTTTAAACATATCTCTATATACTTTAAATCCACTTTTATCTAGTTTTAACCCTCTGTTATATCTATAATTTCCCTTACCAATTTTAATCGCAGTCATAAACTGATAGTAGTTGCTTGAAAGTCTTAGTGCGTCTAAGTCATCAATATATCCAAGTCTTTTCCATGAACATTTTTCTTGTGTATTAAGTATTTTAACACAACTATCTTGCATGCTTTTACCTGGATATATTGCTCCTGTTTCATATCCAACTAAATGAGATGCACCTTTTACAATAGAGCCTGGTGTTACAGGGTTCATTACAAGAGAACTTAAAGCATCAACTACCTTAGTACTATATCCATTTTTTAATATTTCTTTGGAAACACTGGCTAAAATTTCTCCAGTATTAGGGTTACTTAGTATTACAAATTCAGAATTATAATACTTTGTATTGCTTTCGTTTTTAGCTTTTAACATTTCTTCTACAACAATATTTTCTAGTTCTTTTTGAAGTTCAATATCAATAGATAAATATAAGTCATTACCTCTTTTTGATTTTGTTTTTCTTTTCTTATTTCCTTTTGAATCTAATGTATAAGTTTCTTTTACTCCTTTTAAGTATTCTTCATATTCTTTTTCTAAATAACTTATTCCTACTTTATCATTAAGTTCATACCCATTTTTTAGATATTCGTTTTTTTCTTCTTTTGGAATGTTTCCAACACTACCTAAAAATGTTTTAAATAAACTTCCATATGGGTAAACTCTTTTATAAGTCGTAATTGCTTTAAAACCATCTAAACTTTCTTCATTTTCACTAAAATAGGCAAATTCCATTTCAGTTGCTTCTTCTTTTATTGTTTTTTCTTCATAACTATAACCTTTGTTCATCAAACTATATATTTTTATAATTTCTTTGTCTTCTTCTTTTATTTGTTTTAAGTTTTCCTCCGTTATTTTACTTTTTAATAATATATTATATTCCGTTTCTGTATATTCTTTATTATTTTTCTTTATTTTTTCTTTATTGTTAAGTTTTTTTTCAAGTTTTTCTTTATTTATAACTAAATAATAGTTTTTAATATCTTCATTTGTTATATCACTATAATCAACTTTAATTTTATCTTTTATTTTTTTTATTAATTTTATTTTTTCTAGTTCATTTAATTCATCATTTTGAAAAACAATACTTTTAATTAATACATTTCCAACTAACATCTTACCATTTCTATCATAAATATTTCCCCTAGGTGGGGTTTCTCCATAATATATTTTTTCTGTTTTGGAAAGTAGTTTAGAATCGTAGTATTTTTTATCTAAAAACATTATTTTAGCAAGAAATAAAATAATAAACAAAAAAATTAATATAAGAATAATACTTA
>USDC01000120.1 GCA_900553435.1 uncultured Mycoplasmatota bacterium | reverse complement strand
TTACTGAAGATATTAGAGAAGCAATAAAAAATGATAATTTATTAGAATATAGAGAAAAATTTCTAAAAGAATATGGTGGTAAAAATGAATAAAAGAAAATTAGCTATTATTATTAGTGTGGCTGGAATATTTATTTTAATTTTTGCAGCTACAGTTATGGAATTAAATAAAATGCAAAAAGAAAGAGAATATAACTATGCCTTAAAAACTATTGAAACTGCTACTATAAAGTGCATAAATGATAACAAATGTGAAATGGGTAAAATCACAATTGGAGAGCTTAAGGAACTAAAATACTTAGAAGACGTAATAAATCCTAATACAAATAAACCATTTACAGATAAAAGTTATATGGTTTACCCAGATTTATCATTTTACGAAGTGTAGTATTGTGTTTTAGTAATTATTATTGTAAAATAGTATTAAGAATAAAAGAGGGTGCTTGTTTATGTTTGGAAAAATAGTTTATATGTCAAACACAACTGTTCATGTAGAAAGAAGTGGAGCAATATCTACTGATATCATGAATATGCATGTTGTTTTTACTGATAAAGACACAAGAATTCTTGGTGAAGTTGAAGATATTAGTGAAGAAATAATAAAAATAAGATTATTAGGTGAATTTACAAATGACAGATTTTTAGGTGGTGTTATAAGAAAACCTAGTATGAATAGTGAGATTAGACTTATAACAAAAGAAGAATTGCCTTTAATTTTTGGAGGACATGCAAAAGGAAACTTTTTATTAGGTAGAAGTCCACTTTATGATAATTATCCAATTATGGGAAATGTTAATGACATATTTAGTGGACATAGTGCAATATTAGGTAATAGTGGTTCTGGTAAGAGTTGGGGTGTTGCTAGAATTCTTCAAAATTTATTTTATGACCAAAATGTATTTCCTGGTAAAAGTAATATTTTACTAATAGATGCATATGGAGAATATAGGAGTGCTTTTGGTAGAATTCATGAGGTTAGCCCAAACTATAACTTTAAATATTATACAACTGATAAAACAGATACAGGGGGAGAAAAACTAAGGATACCACTTTGGCTACTTGATGTGGATGACATCGCACTTTTACTTCAAGCTACTAATTCATCACAACTATTAATAATCGAAAAAGTGTTAAAATTATGTTATATATTTGCGATGGATAATGAAGTTGGAAATAAGTATAAAAATCATTTAATCGCAAAAGCAATAATGAGTATATTATTTTCAAATGAAACTGCAAGTAGTAAGAAAAATGAAGTGTTTAATTTACTTCAAAACTGTAATACAAACGAATTTAATATGCATTCTAAAGTCCAAGGTGTAGGATATGTAAGAGAATTTAAAGATTTATTTTTAATTAATACAAATGGTTCATTCTCTGAAAGTGTGCTTTTAAATGAGTATGTTAATTCATTTATTGATGATGCGCTTGATAGCTATGAGGCACCAAAAAGAAATAAATTTAATATAATTGATTTAGAAAAAGCACTTAACTTTGCACTTATTAGTGAGGGAGTGCTTCACAATGAGGATACCTATTCTGATGGAATTCTTCTAAAAGTAAAAATGCATTCCTTAGTAATTGGCCCTTATAAAGAATTCTTTGATTATGAAGATGATATTAATACTGAGGGATATATATTAAAAATGTTTAGTAATGGTACTGCTAAAACACAAATAGTAAATTTGAGTTTAGAAGATATTGATGATTGGTTTGCTAAATTTATAACAAAAATGTTTGTAAAAATGTTATTTAATTATTCAAGAGAGTTAGAGCCACGTGCTAGTATGCCATTTCATGTATTTATAGAAGAAGCACATAGATATGTTAAAAATGGTGAAATTGATTCTAATTTACTTGGATATAATATATTTGAACGTGTAAGTAAAGAAGGCCGTAAATATGGAATGCTTATAACACTTATTTCGCAAAGACCGGTTGATTTAAGTGAAAACGTTATTTCACAAATAAGTAATTTCATAATATTTAAATTAAATCACCCACGCGATTTAGAATATATAAAACAAATGCTTCCAAATATTAGTAGTGATATTGTTGAAAAGCAAAAAACACTTCAACCAGGTACTTGTGTTGCATTTGGTACAGCATTTAAGATACCACTTATAATAAAAATGGATAAACCTAATCCAACACCAAGTAGTAGTAGTTGTGATGTGTTTAGAAATTGGTATATAGGAAATTAAGGAGTGATATAAATGTATTGTAAAAATTGTGGTAAAAAATTAAAGGAAAATGAAGAATATTGTTCTAACTGCGGTCAAGGAAAAAATGAACCAGTAACAAAAACAGTTAGTGCTACCAATACTAAAGTAAAAAATAAAAATGCAAGTTTATCAGTTGGGTTTGGTATTGGTTGTATTGTTGCTTCATTTTTCATATCTGTACTATGTATTCCTTTTGGTATTGTAAGTATAGTATATTTTATTAAAGCCAAAAAAGAGGGAGAGACAAATCCAGTTGGTCTTATATTAAGTATAGTTGGTATGGTTATAGGAGTATTAATATTAATATTTTGGATACTGTTTGTAAATTTTGTGTTTGATGTGATTGATAGAGAAATGGATAGAAATGATTATAACAGAAGTTATGAAAGATATGATTATAATGACTATGATTATGATGATTACGATGGAAAGCTAAAATCAACAACAGTTTCAAGTTATCTTGAAATAGTTAAAGCAAACGATGAGGTTGCTACAGTAATTATAAGTAATAGCTGTAATAATTGTCATAGATTTTTAGACCATGCAGATGATGTAGCTGATGATATACATGAAGATATTTATTTCTTTAATATAGATACTTTAAGTACCACAGATAAACAAGCTTTAACTAATACATTTCCGAGTATAAGTAGTAATACAACATATCCATATACATTTGTAACTAAAAATAATAAAATTACAAAAGAAATAAAAGGATATACTTCAGAAAGAGAATTAGAAAGCACATTACTTAACGCAGGTGTGGGTTATTCTGATTCAAACTTTAGATTTTAACAAAATTAACCATTTAAAGATTAAATTAAATACTATATAATATTTGTATAGTATTTTTTTTGACAATTAAAAACTATTATATTTACTAAAATAAATCTATCTTGTATAATTAAAATGTGGGGTGAA
>USDC01000119.1 GCA_900553435.1 uncultured Mycoplasmatota bacterium | reverse complement strand
ATTTAACTTTTGATGAATATTATGAGTTATATTTAAAACGTTCTCTTTTTTCTAATGAAGAGTAAATAAAAAGTTAGATATAAAATAGACACACAACTTAAAATCAATAAAATTATATAAATAATTTGTTTTAAATTTGAACTTTCACTTACTACATTACTTTTTTCTTTAAATACACTTTCTATTTTATTAACTTTTATATTATAAGTAACTTGCTTTTTACCATTTACTTTTATTTTTACAATATTATTATTTTTATTAAAATTACCATTTCCAGTAACTGTTACAGTATCTTCATCATTATATGTTTCAAAATCAAAAATTAAACTTTCCTCATCTTTTTTTAAATCTATTTCATAGTTATATTTATCGTTTTTAAAATCAATTTCATAGCCTTTAACAATTAAACTTTTTAACCCACTTTCATTTTTATTTTTACCTCTTACTACATTTATTTTATATAAAAGGTTATTACATTTAACTCTAAAGTCATTATGTCCATTTTTAAGTTTATATGTTTCATTTTTATCTTCATTTAAACATGTATAAGAAAATGTAATTTTCTTTTCATTTTCATCTACAAAAACATTATAATTGTAAATGTTTTTATTAAAACTTGGAATTAATTTACTTACACTAGGCTTTAATTTTGTTAAATTTTCTTCTTTTGCATTTAAAACCAAACAAAATAAAAAAGATGTTATGAAAAAAAAGCATAATAATAACATTTTTCTCATAACATCACTCCTATCTTATTATTTTTAAAATAACACTCTGTATTTTCTTCTTTCTAGGAGATATTGTATAAGCATCAATAAGTCTGTTTTCTATATTTTTTATTTTCTTATTATAGTAAATAACGGCTAGAGTATCTCCAGTATTTACCTTATTTCCAACAGTTTTTTCAAACTTAATACCAACATTTTTATCAATTTGTTCATTTAAATGTTTACGTCCAGCACCAAGGTCTTTTACAAGCTCTCCTATCTTTTGTGCATCTATATCATTAATATAACCAGTTTTAGGGGATTTTATGTATAAAACAGATGCATTTATTTTCATTTCTTTTATCTTTCCACCTTGAGCTTTTATCCATTCATAAAACTTTTCTTTTGCTTTATTATTATTTAAGGCTGTATTTACCTCTCTTTTAGCGTCTTCTATACTCATAACTTTACCATATGCGATTAAATATGTTGCGATATTTTTAACAACTTTATCTAATCTCTTTTCTCTTACTCCATCAAAATAATCTTTTGCCTCTAGAACTTCAAGCGCATTTCCCACAGCAAAGCCCAAGGGATAATTCATATCAGTTAAAATGCATATTACTTTTTTATTAAAATGTTCTCCTATTTTAATCATTGTTTTAGCAAGTTTTGTAGCGCTTCTAATGTTTTTCATAAACGCACCTTTTCCAACTTTTAAATCGATTACTATAATATCAGAAGAGGATGCAAGTTTTTTACTCATAATAGAAGAAGCAATTAGAGGAATCGAGTCAGTTGTACCTGTAATATCTCTTAGTGCATATATTTTTTTATCAGCTGGTGCGATAGAAGCGGTTTGAGAAATAATACCCATACCTACTTTATTTAATAAATTGATAAATTTTCTTTCACTAAGATTGACATCATACCCTGGGATACTTTCTAATTTATCTATAGTTCCACCAGTAAGCCCTAAGCTTCTCCCACTCATCTTAGGCAAAGCAAGTGAATTACTAGCAACGATAGGACCGACTATTAAACTTACTTTATCACCAATTCCTCCAGTTGAATGTTTATCAACTTGTTTTTTACTTACTTTACTTAAATCTACGATTTCTCCAGTTTCTAGCATGGCTTGTGTCAAATAAATAGTTTCTTTTAATGATAAACCATTTTTATAAATTAGTTTTAAAAATGCAGTCATTTCTTCGTTAGTTATTTTATTATCGTTAAAATCATTTACTATTTTTTTGATTTCTTCTAAAGATAATTCTTTTTTTAATTCAAGTTTTTTTAAAATATTTATATTTTTCATTATTATCTCCTATTTTTTGATTCAAAATTTTGTAATTCAAATCTATATTCTTGTGTGACATTTGGATATTTTACTTTATCTACTTTACTGACAAATAAATCATAAGGTCTAGCAAAAAGTTCACATTCACCATATAACGCTTTATAAATAACTAATTTTTCTCCAGTTTCACTATGTTTAGCAACTCCAGTAACTAAATAATAATCCCCTTTAAAATGTTTATATATTCTATTTATTTCTACTTCCATAACATCCCTCCTATTTTAATAATATTACATAAAAGTTTCTTAATCAAGAAAAAAACTTAGGTTTCCCTAAGCTATCCAATTTTTTTATTAACTAGTTCTACTCCTCTTAAAGGATCATCTAATAATACACTACTTAAATATTTATTTTTTCTTAGTTCTTCAATAAATCTTATTTCTTCTTTTGTCATAAGATAATTTTTCTTTTCTTTATTTTCTATTGAAACAAAAATATCAGTTCCTAAAACATAGTCAGCACTAACTCCAAAAAATTCTACTATATCAAGAAGTGTTTCTAAAGTAGGAGTTCTAGTTCCTTTTTCATAACAACAAATACTAGCTTTAGTAACGCCTAAAACTTTACCAAGTTGTTCTTGAGTAAGATTTTTACTAATTCTTAATTTTTTTAATCTTTCTCCTTTTATCATATGTTTTATTAACCTCACTTTATTAGAATTATATCCTAATTTTAATAAAGTATACCTAAAGTTAATCTGTAGTTAATATTATGTGTTGTTTTTTGTTATCACATAAGTTATAATGGGATATAGATGGAGGTAACTTATGCATCAAAAATTAAAAGATCTAAGATTAAAAAAAGGTTTGAGGTGTATTGATGTAGCTAATGCCTTGGGAATAAGTAAAACTTTTTATTGGCAATTAGAAAATGGTAAAAGGAAACTAAGTTATGAAATGGCTTTTAAGATTGCTACCTATTTCAAAACAAAACCTGACTCTTTATTTTTCGAAGATTTTAAAAGAAACTGCGGTTAAGCAGTTTTATTTTTTTCTTCTTTTTTAGATAAAAAAGTAACACGTTCAGCAATAACTTCAGTTATATATTTGGTTTCATTTTTTAATGTGTATGTTCTAGTTTGCAATCTTCCTTTTATTCCAACTAAATCACCTTTTTTACAATATTCTTTAGTATGTTCAGCAATTCCATTCCAAAGTATACACCTTATATAATCAACATCATACACACCATCTATATTTTTAA